>JASFSI010000238.1:0-3871 GCA_050114495.1 Lysobacterales bacterium
AGGCCCCGAAACGCGACGTCTGACCGGTGCTGCGGGCGATGGCGCCGTCGGCGATGTCGGTCACGGCGGCAACGACGAATACGACGACACAGACGATATTCGACCAGTCGTAAGGCAGGTAAAACACGATGACCAGCACCGGAACGAGTGCAATCCGCAGCAAGGTCAGGATGGTGGGAAAAGTCAGTTGCATGTCTTGGCTTCTTTCGAATCCTGTTATCGCGACATTATCGCAGACATCGCCGTTCAGTGCAGTGCGCGAAAGATGATTTCAGCAAGTGTCGTGCTGATGCCGGGCACGCTGGAAAGCTCCTCGATCCCGGCCTGCTTCACCCCCTGGATGCCGCCGAAATGATTCAGCAGGGCCCGGCGCCGGCCCGGCCCGATTCCGGGAATTTTCTCGAGCCCCGAACGGGTCGACGCTTTCTGCCGGCGGCCCCGGTGCCCGGTAATGGCGAAGCGGTGCGCCTCGTCGCGAATTTGCTGCACCAGGTGCGAGGCCGGCGATTCCGGCCCCGGGTAGATGCTGCGCCGCGGCGAATCGGTGATCCACTCTTCGTGACCGGCACGCCGGGAAGGTCCCTTGGCGATTCCGACCACCGGGATGCCGCTGAGCCCCAACTCGCCCAGGACCCCCTCCGCTTCCGCCAACTGGCCCTTGCCGCCGTCGATCAGCACCAGGTCGGGGAGACTGCCCTCCTCTGCCTGGAGCCGCCCGTAGCGCCGCGTGAGCACCTGGTGCATGGCGGCGTAATCGTCTCCCGGCGTGATGCCCTTCAGGTTGTAGCGGCGATAACGCGACTTGACCGGCCCGGCCGGGTCAAAAACCACGCAGGCGCCCACCGTCTCGCTGCCCGAGGTATGCGAGATATCGAAGCAGTCGATACTGGACGGCGGCTCGTCCAGGCCGAGCACGGCCTGCAGCGCTTCGAACTGAGCGGAGATGTTGGCCTGGCTGGCCAGTTTCATCAGCAGGGCCTGGCGGGCGTTGCCCAGGACCATGTCCAGCATCGCGCGGCGTTCTCCGCGCGGGTGCGCCTGGATCACCACGCGGCGGCCGGCGGATTCCGAAAACACGGCGGCCAGCAGCGCCTGTTTTTCGACCGGCTCGGAGATGATCAGCTGCGCCGGTGGCCGGCGGTCGCGGTAATACTGTCCCAGGAAAGCCTCCATGACCTCGGCGGCCGTACGTCCCTCGGCCTGGCTGGGAAAGTGGTTGCGCTGGCCCAGGTGGCGCCCGCCCCGTATCGACGCGACCTCGACACAGAACCGGCCGTTTTCGTGAACGACACCGACGATATCGATATCTTTCTGCCGGCCCGAGACGAACTGCTGTGCCTGCATCTGTTTCAGCAGACTGATCTGGTCCCGGTACAGCGCCGCGGACTCGTACTCCAGCTCCGCCGCGGCTTTCTCCATGCGCTCGATCAGGCGTTCGGTGACCTTGCGGTTGCGCCCTTCAAGGAACAGCCGCGCGTCGTTGACCTGTTCGGCGTAATCCGATGGGCTGACCAGGTCCACACAGGGCGCTGTGCAGCGGCGAATCTGGTGCTGCAGGCAGGGCCGGCTGCGATGGGCGAAATAGCTGTCCTCGCAATTACGCAGGCGAAACAGTTTCTGGATCAGGTTGATGCTGTCCCGCACGGAATGCGCCGAGGGATACGGCCCGAAAAAACTTTTTTTTGGGTCGCGCGCGCCGCGGTGAAAAAAAATGCGCGGAAATTCGTGATCCGTGCCCAGAACGATCCACGGGTAGGATTTGTCGTCGCGAAGCAGGATGTTGTAGCGGGGCTTGAGCGACTTGATCCACTCGTTTTCCAGCAGCAGCGCCTCACCCTCGGTGCGGGTGATGGAAACTTCGATGCTTCGAATGCGCGCGATCATGCGCATGATGCGCTCGCCTTTCGGCCGCGCGTCGAAGTAGCTGGCGACGCGTTTTCTCAGGTTGAGCGCCTTGCCGACATACAGCGCCAGCCCGCCCTCGTCACGCATCAGGTACACGCCCGGGCGGGTCGGCAGCCTGCGTGCCTCTGCCTTGCCGTCGAATTCAACCGGGCCGGGTTTGTTCTTTTTCGCCATAAGCCGCGTCAGCAGCCGGCCTCGAGCAGACCGCGCACCCGCTCCAGGTCCGCTGGCGTATCCACGCCCGCCGGGATGAATTCGCAGGCTTCCGCCATCGCGATGCGGTGACCGGATTCAAGGAAGCGCAGCTGCTCCAGTTTCTCCATCGCCTCCAGCGGCGACGGCGCCATGGCGGAAAACGCCCGCAGCGCTCCCGCGCGGTAGGCGTACAGGCCGATGTGCCGCTTCCAGGCGCCGGCGTCGTGGCGGTGTGCGGAAACGGCTGCCGGATCGCGCAGGAAAGGAATCGCCGAACGGCTGAAATAGAGCGCCTGGTTGTCACGGCCGGTGACGACCTTGACCACGTTGGGGTCTTTCGCCTCGGACCATTCCTGCAGGTGCCAGAACAGACTGGCCACGTCGGCAGCCACATCGTCGCGCAACAGCTGGGCCACCTGGTCCAGGCAGCAGGGCGGCATCAGCGGTTCGTCGCCCTGCAGGTTGACGATCAGCACATCGTCGCCCCAGCCCAGCCGTTCGGCGCATTCGGCGATCCGGTCGCTGCCGCTGGTGTGGCTGGTCGATGTCATCACGACCTGCGCACCGAAGCCTTCTGCGGCGGAACGAACCCGGACCGAGTCCGTGGCGATCACGATCGATTCAGCCCGCGAAGCCTTGGCACGCCGCCAGACGTGTTCGATCAGCGGCTGATGACCGATCAACGCCAACGGTTTTTCGGGCAGGCGCTGAGATTCGAGACGGGCCGGAATAACGATGTGGTAACTCATGACTTCTCCTGCATCATGCGGGCCAGGAAGGCGGTTTCCCATTCCCGGGGAAGCGCGGCATCGACCTCCAGGTACCAGGCGTTTTCCAGGCTGAACGCGCTGGCCTTGACCGCGTCCTTTTCTGTCATCAGCACCGGCAGCTCCGGTTCCAGCGACTCGAAGTCGGCCGGGGTAAATTCGTGGTGGTCCGGAAAAGCATACTCGTTGACGGTAATGCGGGCGCTGCGCAGCGTATCGAAAAAGCGCTCCGGGTTTCCAATCCCGGCGACGGCGTTGACGCGGCAGCCCGCGAACTCGCTCAGGCGCCAGCTCTGGGTGCCGCAAAGGGAGCGCAGCCGTCCCGGAACCAGGCTCATCGATACGGCGCCGGGAATCGAAAAGCGGTCGATTTCACCGCCGTTGACGATAACGAAATCCACGCTCTGCAGGCGCTGTGCCGGTTCGCGCAGGGGCCCGGCCGGCAACAGCCGCCCGTTGCCCAGGCCACGCGCTCCGTCGAGTACGCAGACTTCCACGCTGCGCGGCAGCCGGTAGTGCTGCAGGCCGTCGTCCGAGACCACGACATCGACGCCATCGGCCAGCAACGCCCGCGCCGCCTTGCAGCGGTCGGCGTCAACGATGACCGGCGCCCCTGTGCGGCGAGCGATCAGCACGGGTTCGTCGCCGGCGTCCTCGGGACGGGAGTCAGGCCCGACACGAAGAAGACCGGCGCCCTTGCGGCCATAGCCCCGGCTGATGACGCCGGCTTTCAGGCCGGCGCCGCCCAGGAGTTCACAGATGCGGATGACCAGCGGGGTCTTGCCGGCCCCTCCCGCCGTGAGGTTTCCGACAACGACGATGGATGCGTTCCTGAGGTCTTCGGGTTGCTGCCGCAGCTGCCGTGCGCGGTCGGCCGCCTGCCCGGCACGGTAGACGGCGGCCAGCGGCTTGAGCCAGAACGGCAGGCGTTCCGCGCCGTACCAGATGGCATTGAGTTTCTGTTCGAGCCCGGCGCGCACCGTTAAACCTGGTCGGCCCCGATC
>JASFSI010000239.1:0-3849 GCA_050114495.1 Lysobacterales bacterium
AACCGTTCGGACTGGGTCCGGAAGCCACCCTTTCACCCCTGGGTAACGGCCACATCAACGAAACGCGCCTGGTCCGTGACGGGAGCCGGCGCCTGGTGGCACAACGAATCAATACGGCCGTTTTTCCCCGGCCGTCAAAGCTGGTTGAAAATGCACGATTGATCGAGTCCCACCTGGCGGCTGTTCCCGGTGCCCCGCGCGTGGTTCGCCACCTTTCCGGTGCTGATGGTTCCTTCCTTTTCGGTCCACAAGGCAATGTGCGCGTATTGGAATACATCGCCGGCACGCGCTGCCTCGAAGTGCTTGAAAACCCGGCACAAGGCAGGCGGGTAGCGGCCAGTTTCGGCCGTTTTTCCCGCTGCATGCAAGGTGTTGACCCCGGGGCTCTCGATATTGTGATACCCGACTTTCATAGTCCCGCGATCCGCTGGAGCCAGTTCATGGATGCGCTGGAACATGACCGTGTCGGCCGCAGCGGCGATTGTCCCGAGGAAGTCGCATTTGCACTCGATCACGAACGCGATGTCCGGGGCTGGCAGGAACTTATGGACGGGCTGCCGCTTCGGATTTGTCACAACGATTGCAAAATCAACAACTTGCTGATCCACAAGCGCAGTGGTGAACCCATTGCGATCATCGATTTGGATACCTGTATGCCGGGACGGGTTTTGACCGAATTCGGCGACCTCGTGCGCTCCTGCAGCAGTGCCGAACCGGAGGACTCGACGCGGCTGGAAAAGATAACGGCGCGCCCCGAGGTGTACCGCGCCTTGCTGGAAGGGTACCTGGAAGGATGGCAGGGTGGCCTGGCAAAAGCGGAACGGGACTCGCTGCTGCAGGGTGCATTGATGATGTGTTTCATTCTCGGGCTGAGATTTCTGAGCGATTTCATTGAAGGTGACCGGTATTTTTCGGTGCTGCGCCCACGACACAACCTGGAGCGGGCGCGTAACCAGTTCCAGCTGTTTCGCAGCCTGGTGAAGCAACGGGAAATGTTTGCCGGCATGGCCTGAGCCCGGCCGAATATTCAGACCAGGGACAGGAGCCTGCCGATCAGAAGATCGTCATCCAGCAGGGGGGCGCTTTGACTTGTCACCAGGGGTGCATCGATGATCTGCACGCCGAGTTGACGGAAACGGTCCACTGACAAGGTGCCGGGGTAGTGTCCGCTG
This sequence comes from Lysobacterales bacterium, assembly GCA_050114495.1. GTDB lineage: Bacteria > Pseudomonadota > Gammaproteobacteria > Xanthomonadales > SZUA-36 > JABDPF01. The sequence continues at coordinate 1,173 of JASFSI010000239.1, forward strand.
GTGCTGTCGACCAGAACGTCATTCAGCAGTCGGCCCGTTGTGTTGGGAAGACCGGCATCGTCTTCCAGTGCACTCAGCAGGCGGCGGGAGGCCTCGAACAGGCTGAGGCCCAGTGATTCCGGGTCGTGCCCCAGGTTGGGAATATAGACTTTCCGGCATTTCGCGTTCGCCACCGCTTTGCCCACGCCGGAAGGCAGCAGGTTGGCCACCAGGCTGGTGTAGAAACTCCCCATCGGAAAGCAGATCAGGTCTGCTTCCACGATCAGTTTTTCGACGGACGTCTGGATGCGAGAGCTAGCCGGATCAGGGCAGTTGGTGTCCGAGGTAAGCCACATCCTTCGGATCGGTGAGGTGATGGGACGGGTTTCCTTTCCGGTGATCCGGTGCTGGCCGACGAGCAGGGTGCCGTCTTCCAGTTCGGCGACGAGGTGCAGGTTGTCCTGCACGATCGGCACAACGGTGCCCCGGGTGCCGATGAGTCTTGAGAAGCGCGTCAGCGCCGGTTCCAGTTGCCGCCCGTTTTCGAGATAGTCGCCGGCGATCAACAGGTTTCCGACGCTGGCGCCGCGCAGGTCAAAGTCTGTTGGCAATTCCGCCTCGAGATGACTCATGAGCCGGCATATGACCTCTGCATCCTGCCGCGGAATCCCGAACATCAGCCGGTGCCGACCGCTGCACAGGTCTCTCAATTGCTCGCGAAGATCCGCGTTGCATGCCGTTGTATCCAGGCGGTGGACCAGCAATCTGAAAATTTCCGGGCGGCCGGAAATGGAAGGGTCAGCCAACGCGACCAGGCGGTTCCTCAGGTCGCCGACTGCCGGCATGTCGAAAGCGCTTCGGATCGAAGCAGAGCTGCCTCCGGAATCGAACGGAGTGATCAGGTGGATGGAGTTATGCGTATGCTGCACCAGGTGGCGGGAAAGCCCGCGCAAAGCGGAGCCCCCGGAGAAAAACAGTATTGCCGGGCCCGATTCAACCGCCGTGCCGTCCGGGGCCCGGTTCTTGCGGGTTTTGCGTTTCAGAAGAGCGTTGTCCTGGACAGGTTCAGACATCTGTTTGGCAGACTACCCTTACGGCCTTGGCGCTGGCAAGAGCCGGTGCACCCCCAACGGTCAATTTCAAGGCATGTTGACCTGCGCCGCTTTCGCCAGCCGGGCAACAGCCTAGAATGATCCGGAATCACTTCGGAGAAAGCCCGATGCATTACCGCGAATTGTCCCTTTCAGCCTTGTTATTACTGCTCATATGCGCCGTTCCGGCGAACGCCTGCACGATTATCGCGGCCGGAAAAAACGCGACTGCCGATGGATCCGTCATCGTATCCCAGACCGATACCGGGCAGGACTCGCGGATCTACGTCGTGCACGGCCGGACCTTCGAGCCCGGTTCCAAAGCGCCGGTTCACTTTGGAATACAGGATGCGAACAACGACTTGCAGGATGACGGGGAGGTGCTCGGATACATTCCCCAGGCCGAGCGGACCTATACCTATTTCCACACGGCCTACTCGCACATCAACGAGCACCAGCTGGCCATTGGCGAGAGCACGACGGATCAGCGTGAAGAGCTCAAGACGACGCGTGAGACCGGCGGCCAGATCATGACCATCGAACAGGCCATGGCATTTGCGCTGCAGCGCCATAAAAATGCCAGGGATGCTGCGCGCTTCATCGGTGACCTGATGACGACCTACGGTTTCCTGCCCTCCAGCGGTGACGGTTCCGAAGCCCTCGTGATCGGCGACCCGGAAGAAGCCTGGGTATTCGAGGTTTTCGGCGTCGGGCCCGGCTGGCTGCCGGACAGCGGCAAACCGGGAGCGATCTGGGCTGCTCAGCGCATACCGGACGACCACGCGGTGATGATTCCGAACTACAGCATCATCAAGCAGATCGACCCGGCGGATACCGGGAATTTCATGGTGTCTGAAAACTACCTGCAGGAGGCGATCGACCGCGGGTTCTACGATCCGGGCTCGGGCCTGCCCTTTATCTGGCAGGATGCCTACAGTCCGCTGACGGCCGAGTGGGCAACGGGACGTTTCTGGCTGTTCCACGACACCTTCGCGCCGAACCTGCGCGACTGGCCGGACCGCCATCTCGATGGCGACGTGTACAAGGGACTGAACCAGTACTTCCAGACCGTCGAGCCCTTGTCCATCTATCCGTTTTCCATCCAGCCTGAGAAACTGATTTCAGTGCACGACGTAATGGCCTTTCAGCGTTCCGTGTTCGAGGGAACAATTTACGATATGACGTCCCAGCCGCAATGGCTGGTTCCGGGCAGGGACGAAGAAGGCAACTTCAATGGTGAATTTGTTCGCAGCCCGCTGGCCACGCCGTTTCCGGGCCGTGACCTGCGTGAACTGCTGAAGCTGACCTACCGGCGGCCGGTGGCGCGGCACCGCGGTCATTCGGGCATGATCGCCCAGCTCCGCGGCTGGTTGCCGGACCCGGTCGGCGGTGTTTACTGGATCTTTGTCGACAATCCATACGTCGGCCCTTACGTGCCGATGTACACGGGCAACCTGTCCGTCCACGAGTCATACCGGCTATACGACCCGGAGCGGTACGACGAACGTTCGGCGCGCTGGGCCTTCGACTTCGTCGATAACCTGCTGAACCTGAAATTTCAGCAGGCCATAGAGGACGTTCGTGCCGTGCGAGGCCCGTTCGAGCAG
>JASFSI010000240.1:0-3840 GCA_050114495.1 Lysobacterales bacterium
CCGCGCTGGAAGAAACACTGCGGGACCTGGTCCAGCGGGAGTTGGCGGCAATCGTCGCAGAAATCCCCGAAGCCCTGTGGGACGGCCTGGCGCCGACGCTGGCCTATGCGGCGGACAACAGCCCGGCCGATGCCGACGCGCTCTCCGCGCTGCTCGAGGCGGGCGCCCGGGAAGACGGCAGCATTCACTTGCCGGCCAGCGCAGACAGCCTGGAACACTGGCTCACGCTGGCACGACGGCTGTTGACGGCGGACGGCAAAAACATTCGAAAGGCGCCCGATGCAAAGGCCGGCTTCCCGGCCCCCAGCGGCGCGAAAGGCGAGGAGCGCGCCCGGCGCCAGCATTGGAAAGACGACTTTACCGCGCGCCTCGATATGCTGCGCGAACGCGACGGCCTGTGCGACCGCCTGGCCACCATACTGAGCCTGCCGAGCCCGCAATACGACGACGAGGCCTGGGCTTCACTGCAGTCGCTGATGCACATCCTGACGCGCAGCCAGCAGGAATGGCTGCTCGTGATGGCGGAAAGCGGCAACGCCGATTTCATCGAGATCGCCGCGCGCGCCTTGCTCGCCCTGGGCGAGGAGGGTGAACCCAGCGAATTCGCCCTGCGGCTCGACTACCGCATCCGCCACCTGCTGGTGGACGAGTTCCAGGACACCTCGCACAGCCAGATCCGGCTGCTGGAACGGCTGACCGAGGGCTGGACGGCCGGCGACGGCCGCACCCTGTTCCTGGTCGGCGACCCGATGCAGTCCATTTACCGTTTTCGAAAAGCCGAGGTCAGCCTGTTCATCAAGATTTTCGAGAGCCGCCGGTTTGGACAATTGGCGCTGGAACCCCTGCAGCTGAGCGTGAACTTCCGCTCGACGGCAAAGATGGTCGAATGGGTCAACTCGGTGTTCCCGAGGGTCCTGCCGGCTGAAAACGATGCGGTCAAGAGCGCGGTGGCGTACAGCCCGGCCACGGCGCGCCCCGGCGCGCCGGTATCCGGGTTCGTGCGGACCTGTCTATCCTGCCAAAAAGACGACCTGGCCGAGGCCGAGCGGGTCGCCGATGTCATCAGGGCCCGCGACCCGAACGAGAAAACGGCCATCCTGGTGCGTTCCCGCAAACACGCGTCCGCCATCCTTTCACGACTCGATGAACTCAAGCAGCAGGACGCGCATTTTCGCTACAGCGCGGTGGATTTCTACCCGCTGACCGAAAGTCCGCTGATCCAGGACCTGGTTTCGCTGACACTGGCGCTGCTGCAGCCGGCCGACCGCCTGGCCTGGCTGTCGGTGCTGCGCGCTCCTTTTGTCGGACTCGACCTTGCGGACCTCGATGCGCTCGCGGGCGGCGCCTCGGCGCTGTCCGTACCCGAAGCCATCGAAACCCGCTGCGACCAACTCGGTGATGCCGGGCAGGCGCGCCTTCGCCGTGTTTCACCGCTACTGAAAGAGGCCTTGCGCCTGCGCGGGCGGGCGCCGATCCGGGACGTGGCGGAAGCCGCGTGGCAGCGCCTGGGCGGGCCGGCCTGTGTCCAAAACGAGAGTGAACTGCAGGACGCCGCGACGTATTTCGATCGCCTCGAAGCGCTCGAGCGAAACGGCCAGGCCATCGATCGCGGCAGCCTGGAACAACAGCTCGAAAACCTGTGGGCCGAACCCGACGCGCAGGCCGGGGGCCGGCTGCAGGTGATGACCATCTATTCCGCCAAGGGCCTCGAATTCGATACCGTGATTCTGCCCGGCCTGAACAAGGGCAGCGGAAGCGACGGGGCGAAGCTGATGCACTGGTTCGAACTGGCCGAACAGGACCGCATCGTCTTTTCCCCGATGCGCAATGTCGAGGAAAAAGAAACCGCGAAAAGCGCAGGCGACCTGGTCAAGTTCATATCCGGCGTCGAACGCGAACGCCAGCGGCTGGAAAACGGCAGGCTGCTGTACGTCGCGGCCACGCGGGCCGTGAACAAGCTGTACCTGTTCGCGGATGTCCCGCCCGACAGCAAGGGCGAATTCAGGCCGGCCCCGGCGACGTTGCTGGCTGAGCTCTGGCCCGCCCTGCCTGCAGAGGCGGTCGGCGAACTCGAACGGCAGCTCGAGGACCTGGAGGAAACATCCGGCGACGGAGCGCCATGGGTCATTACGCAACGCTACCGCCGGCTGGACAGTGATTGGGCGCCACCGGTACCTTCCGAACCCCTGCCCATGAAACAGCCGGAATGGCCCGAACCCCCGGATTACATTCCCTTCCGGTGGGCCGGCGAAGACGCGCGCCTGGCCGGTGACCTCGTACACCGAATCCTGCAACTGATCGCGCAAACGGGCCGCGAAGCCTGGCGGCAGCAAGGCGGTTTCAGCAAAAACGAGAAATGGTGCCGTCAAAAGCTCCAGTCCGGCGGTATTCGCGGAGCGAGGGCGGACCGGATCCTTCAGCGTATTGGGCGGGCGGTCAACCGAAGCCTCGAATCGGATACCGGGCGCTGGCTGCTGGCCGATCACCCGGAGGCCGACTGCGAATACGCCCTGACGGCGGTGTTCGAGGGACGCCCGGTCAACCTCGTGCTCGACCGAACCTTCGTATACGAGGGAGAACGCTGGATCATCGATTACAAGACGTCCGATCACGAGGGCGGCAGCCTGGAAGATTTCCTTCAGAGCGAGGCCGACCGCTATCGTGAGCAATTGGAACGGTACCGGCGGGCCATGGCGCTCAGTGAAAAGCGGCCGATACGGACCGCGCTGTATTTCCCGTTGCTGGACCACTTCCTGGAAATATGAAGCCGGCGTGCAGGCCGGGCGGCCTATCTCAGCTGGGAATCCTTGCTTCCGCGACGGTTGTAGCCGGCCACGGCCGCCTGCTTGCGGTCCGCCGCTTCCTGGCAGGTGACGCACAGCCGTGCGCCCGGCAGCGCCTTGCGCCGGGCCTCCGGGATCCGCTCACCGCATTCTTCGCAGTGCTCGCGCCCGGGGCCGCTGGGCAGCTTGCTGCGTGCGCGCCGGATCTCGTCTTCGACGCTGGCGTCGATCTGTTCCTGCACCGCGCCGTCCCTGGCAAACCCGCCGGCCATCAGGAATCACTCCCGGTACTGTCCAGGCCCGGAACGATCGGCCGCGGCGGCTTGATCGTGCCGGGCGGCCTGATCGGATCGCCGGGGCCGGGCGGTGGGCGCTCGATCGGCGGCAACGGCTGCACCGGACGGATGGGCGGAATGTAGTAAGCGGGGTAACTCCGGTTTCGATATTCGTATTCACGCCTGCGGGCTTCCGCCTCGGCCGCCTGGCGCGCCTGCCAGCGCTGTTGCTCCAGGCGCTCTTCGCGCTTCTGCTCCATTTCCTCGCGCAGGGACTGCATGCGTTCCTGCTGTTCCTTGACGTTGTAAATGTCCGCTTCAGGATCGAAGTCCGAGGGCCGGTTATCGGACAGCGCCATGCGGTCGACGTCCGCTTCCGGCGCTTTCGGCGCAGTCTGGCTGAAATGCACGACACCGTTTTCGTCCGTCCAGCGATAGATTTCCGTGGCGCCGGCGGAGCTGGCCAGTACCGCAACAAGCAGCAGTGCAAACGCGATCGAAATGTGTCGCTGATGTCGGTTCATACCACCCATTATAGAAGTTCAGCCGCCGGGGCCCAAAGTAAACGGGTCCAGCGCGGCGACACCGCAGCCGGACCAGGCATGAGCGCGTCGCGTCACCAGCGTCAGGTCATGGATGCGCGCGGTAGCCGCGATCTGGCGGTCCAGCGTGTCGAAATCACGGGGCAGGCGCAATGCACCCCAGAGCTGTGCAGCCTCGCTGTCAAAGCCCAGGATATGGTCCGGGTACTCGTCCAGGATGCGCTCCAGCCAGCGTTCCAT
>JASFSI010000241.1:0-3840 GCA_050114495.1 Lysobacterales bacterium
AGGGTGGCTGCCGCGGCTAGAGAAGCCGTCGCCATCCGCAGCAGGCGCCGTTTGCGGTTGTTCGCTGCAAGGGCGGCCTCGATGGCCGGCCAACCGTCATCGGGCGGCGCTACCGGCGGCAGGCTGCCGAGGTTCAGCGGGTCTTCCGGTTTGTGCATGACACTCATGATGTACACCTTTGCCAAATTCATTGTGATGTCCGCCATCAGCGCGATGCGGCCAGACGTGCGGTTCCCTCTTCCAGCAAGGTCCGCAGTTTTTCACGGGCCCGGGAGAGGCGGGTTTTGGAGAAACTCTCCGTTTTGCCGAACAGCTCGGCAATCTCTTTATGGTTGTAGCCTTCGACATCGTGCAGCCAGACGACCGCGCGGTCTGCGGGCTGCAAGCCGGCGAGCGCGCTTTCCAGGTCCATGGCCAGCCCGACGCTTTCCTGCGCGGGATCGTCGCTGGCGTGGTAATCCTCGAAACGGACACCGTCGTGCCGCGCATTCCTGCGGATCGCGCTGATGGCATGGTTGACCACTACCCGACGCAGCCAGCCCCAGAAGGGCGCGTCACCGCGGAACTGCTTGAGCTTGCGGAATGCCGTGATGAACGCTTCCTGCGACACTTCCTGGGCCGTCTCGCGGCATTGGCAGATGCGAAAAGCCACGGTGAAAGCCGGCTGCGTGTAACTGCGGTAGATCGTCTCGCAGGCGCGCAGATCACCGCGCCTGGCCCGCGCGAGGGTCATTTCGTCCAGTTCGATATCGAAGGGCGATCCGCTCATCACAGGGTAAGACGTTAACAGATCGAAAAAGGTCGCAGAAAGGGGGAACTTTAAGGAGGCAGCGGCGCTTTTATCGCAGCAAAAGACTGTATGACACCAGCAGTTGCTCAGAGTCGCTGCCAAAACGCGTGCGCGCGGCGGTGCTGAAGCCGAACTTCACGGCATGACGGCCGCGAAATGGAACGGAAAGAGTTGCGCCCAGCCGCACATTCTGTTGCAGGTCTTCGCGCTCCTCGCCGCCGATCGTCTGCTGCCCCCCGGTGAACCAGTTGACGTCAAAAGACGCCCACAGCCCGGGCCGGAACCGGTGAACGAGGTGCGCTTCGAAGGCGTAGATGGGGTCTTGCTCGCGACGGCCGCCGGGATAGGCCTCATCGTCGCCGAACAGCCAGGCGCCCGCGTCCAGTTCCAGCAGCCAGCGCGCGCGCAGCGGTAAAATGGCGCCCAGTTGCAGGCGCCCGGCCCAGCGGTTCGAACCGACGTTGATGAAGCGGTTCTGCCGGTAGTAGCCCGTGGGTGGCATCAGTTTGACGCTGACACCCAGGATCGGGCGCGGCGCCGCCCGCAATTGCTGGAAATCTTCGCGCGTCATGGCGGGTGCGCCGAGCAGGTTGATCGACAGCGTCGCCGCCATGTCGTTGAGGCCGGCGAATTCCGCCCGCGCTTGTGTTTCGTCCAGCAGTCCGCGCGTGACACCCCAGCTGTAAGGCGCCTCCAGTACCAGGTTGGCGTTGCGGCCGGCCAGCGAAAAGGTTTGCAGGTAACCCAGAAAAGCCGTGTTGATGCGCGAATCGACGCCGTAGACCGGTATCGTGGGATCGAGCAGGACGTCACCGCTGGAATAGGTGTAACCGGTGATCAGCAACCGCGTGCCCACCGGCGTGGGCCAGTAGGCCCGCGGAGAAAGTTCCTGGGCTGCAATGACCGCTGGTGCGAGCGCCAGCATCAGCAAAAGGAGGATGGAAATGCGCTTGAGTATCCTGTTTTCCAATAGTTACTCCCGCCTGCTGATCAGGCAGTTGACAGGGCGCACCCCGTCTCTCGAATGCGCCTGCAAGCGATCGTACCCCGCATGGCGCGCCATTTCCTCCCCACGGTCCCGCCCTGGCTGGCGATGATCGAAGGCGCGATCAGTTGTTTACCACCTCAACCAGCGGATTTCCGATCGCGCTCGAAGGCGGTTTGACGCCAAGGTAGTTCGACAGCGTCGGCGCCACGTCATAGGGCGTGACCGGGCGGCTGACGGTCGCGGCTTCCAGGCCTGCGCCGGCGAAGATCACCGGCACATAGGTGTCGTACCGCCAGGGCGAACCGTGGGTCGACGCCACCCTGAGCCCATCGAAGTCGGTGATGTAGACGTATGGCTCGAACACGACATAAATGTCGCCGGATCGCTTGGGATGGAAATTCTTCAATATCGAGCGCATCAGCAGCGTATCGGGAAGGCTGGCGGTGCGCAGCGCCGTGCTGGAAAATGCGCCCGCGACGCCGTCGAACTTTGCGAGTTCTTCAGCGACGGCCGTCTCGACGTCGGCCTGGTCCAGGCCGTTTTCGCGAATCAGGTCGCGGTTGAGATACACGTAAGGCTGAAAAAAGGCCTCGATCAACTCTTCGGCGATACCGAACCGGGCCTTCAGCGCCGCGATGGCCGGCGCCTTGTCCAGGGCATCGGTATCGAAATGCCGCGCATCCTCCATGCCCAGTTCACGCAGGTATCCCGGAATCTCCGGCTGGCCGTGATCGGCGCTGAGCACGATCAGGGTGTTTTCCAGGCCGACCTTTTCGTCGATATGGGCGAACAGTGCCGCCAGGGTGCGGTCGAGCCGCGCCAGGTTGTCCTCTGATTCCAGGCTGGAAGCACCGAAAATGTGACCAACGTAGTCGGTGGCGGAGAAGCTCACGGCCAGGTAGTCCGGCACGGCGTCTTGCCCGAGCCCCTCGGCGTCGATCAGCGCCTTCGCGAAATCCAGCGTCAGTTCGTCGCCGGCCGGGCTGAGCGTCAGGCGAGTGGTGAAGTACTTGTCCTCCGCCTCCCCGTAAGGATGCGGAAAAGCGCGGCCGAAGCCGGGGAAATCGGTCTCGTATTCCCGCTCGTCGCTGCCGCCGAACAGGTATTTCGACGTGTCCTGCATCAGTTCCCACGACGTGCCGGCGTAGGCCTCGGCGGGTCTTTGAGCATTCCAGCTGTTCACCCATTCGGGATAGGCGTCGAAGTAATAGCTGCTGGTGACGAACTCGCCACTGGCCTTCGAGAACCAGAAAGCCTTGCCGGCATGGCCGGCCAGCGACACCGCGCCGCGGTCCTTGATGGAAACGGCGAATATCTTCGCCTTGCCGTTGGTGTGCGCGGCAAGTTCGTCGCTGAAGGTGGACGCCAGGATGGACGTGGGTGAGCGGCCGTCAACGGACGCCGCCTTCTGGGTCGGATCGATCTCCGTGCTGCGGTCGACGTCGGCACCGGCGGTGAGCAGGTGGTAGTCCGGATCCTCGATATTGTAGGCGAGCCGCCCGGTCTCGCGGTCGAACCAGACGTTGCCCACCATGCCGTGGGCGGCCGGCACGGTGCCGGTTGCCAGCGAGACGTGACCGACGATGGTCTCGGTGTTGGCGTGTTGATAGTGGGCGTTGGTGTAGTTCACGCCCTCATTCATCAGGTAACGGAAGCCGCCCTCTCCGAACAAGTGCGCGTAGCGCCCCGGCAGGTCACCGCGAAGCGCGTCTACCGTTATCTGCAGCACCAGCCGCGGGGGCGCGTTGCCGGCCGCGACCGGGCCTGGTGTAAAGAGCAGGGCGGAGCACAGCGTCGCCAGGGCTGCAGCCCGATGTTTTTTCATGCTGTCGCGCATTGTCTTTCCTCTGAAATGAACACGGACGATGCTTACAGCTTACTACTTTGTCAGCCAGAAATTAGCCCGGAAGTTCATGCATCACTCATCTGCTTTGCGTCACGTTCGGGCTAGGGCTTGTAGTTGGTCATGCCCGGTCCGGTCTTGTCATAGACATTGAAGAACTCGTCCGACATGATGGTGGCGACTCCGCCTTCCGGTCTCTCGATCAGATCCTCCTCCAGC
>JASFSI010000242.1:0-3820 GCA_050114495.1 Lysobacterales bacterium
CGATATCGGGATCCCGCTTCCAGATCGGTACGGGATCGGGATCCATCCCCTGGTTGAGCATGTAGATCGACAACCAGGTGTTCTCGACGCTGAGAACGTCGCAGTCACCGATCACCCGGACATCACCCGTCAGCCTGATGGCATAGACCGCTTCGCCGTCCGCGTTGGTCGCGAAACTCATCCCGGCGTAGCTGAACGTGTTTCCGCCCGTCCGTTTCCATGCGCCTTTCAGGTTCCCGGCGATATTGACGACGTCGAAAAGCCCGTCGAACGTGATATCGAAGCCGGGCAGCTCGAGCAGCATCGTTCCGCCGGAACGGTTCGGCCCGACAGCCTGGCTGGTCCACGCCACGTTTTCGTGATGGTCATAGCCAAACCAGCTGCCGATATACTGGCAGCTGTCATTGCCGAGCGCATTCAACGGAAATACCAGTGCTGCGGCCAGCAAAATGAGCAAATGTTTCATAAGCACCTCCTTCAACACGTTGTCGCGCCGGGCGATCCGGCTGCTATTGCATCGGAAGCTTATGCGCTTCTTGCGAGCCTGTTGCTATCAATATTCCGGCGAATCAATAACGGCTGTTACGGCATGTCCCGGCACGCATGACCAGTACAGAACGCGGCTCGGTGTGTGTCCTGAGCAAAACATCAGGAAAACCTGAAGGAAGCCTGTAGAGGAAAATATTACCGGCTTGCTGAATGCGCTATCATCGACGGCGAGGCTCTTGAACAGGAAAACTCATTCGACCCTGGCGATTTGATCGCAGAGGCGCAAGCGTGGCTAGCGGATATTGTCTCGGTGAGTGGACGGTCAGGCCGCATCGAAACCAGATCGAGCGCGGCGGTCAGATCGTGCACCTCGCACCAAAGGCCATGGCTGTTCTGAACTGCCTCGCCGAGGCCGCCAACTCGGTCGTCGAGCGACAGAAGATTTTCGACTCTGTTTGGCCCGGGGCGGCCATATCCGATGAAGCACTGACCCAGCAGATCGCTGACCTGCGCAGAGCGTTTGGCGATTCCGCCCAGCATGCGACCATCATAGAGACCATTCCCAAGGTCGGTTTTCGGCTCATTCCGCCCATCACTCCGTTGCCCGAGGAAACCGCAACCCCGGCGGCACCTGGCCGGACGTTCAGTAACCGGAAGCGGTTGAAGTGGATCGCTTTGCCGGTCATCGCGCTGCTGGTGGCCTGGCTGTCACTGAGCCGCTTTCTGTCCGTCGATACGGAAATCCAGAAGCCGTCGGCCAATGCAGAGCAACCGGTTGTCGCCGTGCTGCCCTTCGTCAACATGAGTGGAAACCCAAATGACGAATACTTTGCAGACGGCATCTCCGAGGAACTGATCAACCTGCTGGCCAATGTGCCGGGGCTGGACGCCATATCCCGGACTTCTTCGTTTTCCTTCAAAGGCGAAAGCATGAAAATCGCGGATATCGCGCGAGAGCTGAATGCGTCGCTGATCGTGGAGGGAACGGTTCGAAAAAACGAAAAGCAGGTGCGCATCACGGCACAGTTGATCGATCCGGTCACCGACCGGCACCTTTGGTCGGCCAGCTACGATCGCGAACTCTCCGACATCTTCCCCTTGCAGGAAGAGATTGCGCAGTCGATCGTCACGGCATTGCAGGATAAGATCGGCGCGCAAACGGTGGCTGGCCCACGACCCACGGAGAGCATCGAAGCCTACGAACTTTTCCTGTCGGGCCGGCATTACTTTTACCAACGCGGAGCCGCGCTCGACAAGTCCATCATGCTGTTCCGGATGGCGGTGGATAAAGACCCCAATTTTGCAGAGGCCTGGGCTTACCTGGCTGCGGCGGGCACGGTTACCGGCTTTTACCGAACCGCGATAAGCGACGAGGATGCCCTGGCTATTTGTCTGCAGGCCTCCCGAAAAGCGCTTGCCCTGGACCCGGACTCGGGACTCGCGCTGGCGGTCCAGGCCATGGCGGAATACGGGGCCGAAAGGAATATCACCAAGGGATTTGAACTCATCGATCGCGCCGTGAAGGCAGCCCCGGAAGACACCACGGTCCGCTTATGGGCCGGGATGTACTACTGGTACTGGGGTTACCTTGAAGAGGCGCATTTGCATTTTGACTTTGTGTACCGGCACGATCCGCGGGTCGGCATCTCGAATGGCAGTCTCGGGCTGCTCTACCTGGCACAGGGCCGCGAGGATCTCGCCGCTCCGCTGCTGGCCAGGGCCACGGAACTGGACTATCCGAACCATCATCACGCCCAGGCAAGCCTGTTGATGAAACGGGGCGACTTCGACGCCGCCTTTGCCAGGCTGAAGATCACCCTGGTCGATCCCGGATCGGATTACGACCGTCTCGCCTGGGTATATGAGCTCGAAGAGGCCGGCCGGTCTTACGTAGAAAACCCGGTTTCAGCGGACGCGCTCCTTTCAGTCATTAACCGGGCGCCGGGCCGGGGAGCGATTGAAAAAGCCCGCCTGGCCCTGCTGTTCGATCTCAAGGACGCGTTTTTCGAATTTTTCCCGCTCGCCGTCAAGCAAGGCCCCTTCTGGCTGGCATACCTGGTGCCGACCCTCTGGTTGCCCGAATACAGGGATTACATCGAGGATCCCAGGTACCTCGAAGTGATGCGCCGGGACGGGGCGCTGGAGATGTGGGAACAGCGGGGCTACCTGGACGGGTGTATTCGCGTCGACAGCCCCGCAGGCGACCGGCTGGATTGTTCAAACCGTTAACCCGGCTCAGTGGCGCGCGGTTTTTTTGAAACTGGGCTGAATCGGAAGAACTTTGCCGCGAAGACTTTCCACCGGGGGTTCCCTGCGCACTCTGAACGTGCCTGAATCCTTCCATACCTGCGTCATGAACCGGTGACCTTTCTGGCCCTCTGCCAGTTTGTCCTGGAGACGCAAAAGAAGCTGTTTTTCATCGAGGGTCCCGACATGCGGATGGACCAGGAGCGTCAAAAACGTCTGTCCGCTATTCGACTGCTCCTCCAGTAACTGGTAGTCACCGATACCCCCGCCGAACTCGGAAGGCAAAGTCGTCTCGAGAAATTCCACGAGCGCCCAGACCGGGTAGCTCAGACCCTCGCTGGTGAATTTTTCATAACTGCGCACCCGGTGAATATGAAGAGAAAGGCCCGCCTTCTGCAAACCGCATCCGCAATCCCGCTCCTCCATCACTGCGTAGTCGCCGTTTTCCACATTGAGTTGGAAAAAAGCGGCTGAATCGTAAAGCGTGGTGAACAGAAGCGGGTTGATCTGCTCACCTTTGTGCGAGGCCGGGAAAGGATGCGCGATGATCCCGAGCGTATTGAGATTCGCGTGCATTTCATCCACGTGGACCGGGTTGGCGCAACCGAACCCCACGTGCACCGTCCCGGGGTCATAACCGTAGGCAACGGTCGTTTTGGCGCCGCTTCGCGTGATCACGCCGTGCTTGGCCTCTGTCATGGGTTCGCCGGTGGAAATGAACGTCAGGTTGTCGAGGGATTCCCCCAGGTCTTCTGCTGCCTGCGCGATTCGCACGGCGCTGCTGGCAACGGTTCGAATACAGGTTTTCCTGCCTCGATCCCGCATCTCGCTTACCCACTCGACGATCGGGCGCAGATTGTTTCTGTCGATGTTCAGGGGCCTGGAAAAGCCGGGGCCGAACCGGGTGCCCGTCCAGGAGAGTTCGCGGGCGATCAGGGCGGCGTAGGTCTTTTCCATCCAGGAATTGAAAGGCACGCTGCGTGCAAACCAACGGTCACAGGAAAGGCCGAGCTTGGCGACCATCTTCATGAACATGATTCCGCCAACGCCGGGCAAAATGGGCTCGTAAACGGCATGGCTGTGC
>JASFSI010000243.1:0-3805 GCA_050114495.1 Lysobacterales bacterium
TAGGCGATTTCCTACACCCAGGCGGTACGATTGCGTTGCCGCTTATTCACGGTTCCGTGACACGATGGCGGCATGAGTCTCGCCAGGGTATTCAGCCGCGCCGCGGTGGGTGTCGCCGCGCCCGAAATCTCCGTCGAGGTGCACGTCGGTCCGGGCCTGCCCCGGGTCAGCCTGGTCGGCCTGCCCCAGACCGCGGTGCGCGAATCAAAAGACCGCGTCAAGGCGGCGCTGGCCAACGCCGGTTTTCGCTTTCCCGACGGCCTGGTCACCATCTCGCTGGCTCCCGCCGACCTGCCCAAGGAAGGCAGCCGTTTCGACCTGCCGATTGCGTTGGGCATACTCGCCGCCTCCGGGCAAGTCGACGACGGGCGTTTCGCCGAAATCGAATTCCTGGGTGAACTTGCGCTGGGCGGCGGGCTCAACCCGGTGCGGGGCGTGCTGCCCGCTGCGATCCGGGCGCATGAAGCCGGGCGCGGCCTGGTCGTTCCCTTGAAGAACGGGGCGGAAGCAGCGCTCGCCCGCAACCCGGGTTCCCGCTGTGCGGCCAGCCTGCTGTCGGTCGTATCCTGGCTGCATGGCCACGCCGAGCTGGACCCGGCAAAGACCAGCGCACCCGCCCGGGCCGTGAGCGGCAAGGACCTGTGCGATGTACACGGACAGGCCCGGGCACGACGGGCACTGGAAGTGGCCGCCGCCGGGGCACACAACCTGCTTTTCACGGGCCCGCCCGGCACCGGTAAAACCATGCTGGCTTCGCGCCTGCCGGGCATTCTGCCGCCCCTGGAAGAACGCGAAGCGCTGGAAGCTGCGGCAGTCGCCTCGGTCAGCCGGTCCGGCCTGGACCTGGAACACTGGGGTCTGCGCAGCTTTCGTGCGCCGCATCATACGGCCAGCAGCGCGGCACTGGTCGGCGGCGGCTCGCAGCCCCGTCCCGGAGAAATCTCGCTGGCCCATAACGGCGTGCTGTTCCTGGACGAACTGCCCGAGTTCAAGCGCAGCGTGCTCGAGGTGCTGCGAGAACCGATGGAATCCGGCCGCATCGTCATTTCACGGGCCGCCTGCCAGGCCGAGTTCCCGGCCCGGTTTCAATTAATTGCCGCGATGAACCCCTGCCCCTGCGGCTACCACGGCGACCGCAGCGCACGCTGCCACTGCACCGCGGAGCAAGTGGATCGCTACCGCGCCCGGATCTCCGGACCCCTGCTGGACCGCATCGACCTGCACGTGGAAGTCGGCCGGCCGGCCCGGGCCGTGATCAACGGTCATGCGGCCGACGCTGAGGACAGCTCCACGGTGCGGGCACGGGTCATCGAGGCCCGGCAGCGCCAGATGCAACGCGCCGGCAGGCCCAACGCCCAACTCAACTCGGCCGGTGTGCGCCGCTATTGCAGCCTGACGCCCGACCTCGAAAGCCTGCTGGAAAACGTTGCGGAGCGGTTGAGTCTCTCACCCCGGGCCTGCCAGCGCATCCTCAAGGTATCGCGAACGGTCGCGGACCTGCAGGGCGCAGGGGAAATCGGCGAAGCACACCTGGCGGAGGCCATCGCCTACCGCTGCCTGGAAAGCCCTTCCTCACGGGGCCCGGAACTGCACGTTACGCGGCCGGAAAGCCGGGTGCCCGGATAGCAAATGCGGCCGGGCCATTCAAGGTACGGTCCGTTGGCGCCATCCTCGTTCGCCGGTAAAAATCCGGTGAACGTGCAGTCAGCATGTGAGCGATGAACGTTCGCCTTGCGTTGCCGAACGGCTCCTACGCGCGAAGCAGGAATGCTATGCTTTGAAAGAGAATGGAAACCCGTCTTACAACCCTCATCGTCGATGATGAAAGGTCGGCGCGCCGCAATCTGACCCGCCGCCTGGCCGACGTGCAGTACATCGATCTCGCCGGCGAAGCCCGAAACGGCCGGGAGGCGCTGCAGATGATCTCCGATCTGGCGCCGGACCTGGTCTTGCTGGATATCCAGATGCCCAGCATGGACGGTTTCGACGTGCTGCGCGCGCTGGACGAGGATCGCCTACCGGTCATCATTTTCGTCACTGCGTTTGATGAGTTCGCATCGCAGGAACTCGAGAAACACGAACTGGACTGCCTCTCCAAGCCGATTGACGGCGAACAGCTGGTGCAGGTGCTCGAGAAAGCAAGACACCTCGTCGGCGGCAAAGGAGCGGCCGGCCACCGCCGGGCGCTGGCGAACCTGGCCGCTGGAATCGGCGGCGATTCAGCCCGCAGCATGCGGGCGATCCGGGCGCGCGGCAAAGGAAGCGGGCGCGGCGTCGAGACGCCGAAACTGGCCATTCGCGACGGCGGCAGCACGACCTGGGTGCCGCAGAATGAGATCGAGTGGATCGACGCCGCCGGCGATTACATGTGCGTGCACGCCGGGGGCAAGACCCATATCCTGCGTATCACGATGAAAAAGCTGGAACAGCAACTTGATCCGGCCATCCTGCAGCGTATCCACCGGTCGACGATCGTCAACGTAAACTGCGTCTGCGAAAAGACCCCGCACATCAACGGTGAGTTTTTTCTGACGCTGAAAAACGGTCACCGGGTAAAGCTTTCGCGCTCTTACCGGGACAGGTTGCGCTATTTCAAATAGGCAGTCATAACGCTCATCCGCGCGCGTGATCCAGCCAGAACTCGATGCCCTGGGTGTTCAGCACGACGTCGCCGTTGAGCACGTCTCTGAGCGCTTCCTCTTCCAGCGTAACGCCGTGGTTTCGCGCACGTTGGAACAACCACTCCATCATTTCCCCTTCGATGCTCTGCCTGCGGTTTTCCGCTGATTCGAAACGCTCGCCAAGTTCAACGAACGCCTTGACACCCTCGCGCAGATCATTCGCCAGCCGCTCCACGTCGCGGACACGCCCGAAATGGGTCAGGTACATGCACGCCGGGTCCTTTTCCATCATGCGGTCGATCGAGGACAGAAGCGCTTGCGGTTCGAACTGGATCGGCGTGGTGGTCGGAAACACGAACTCGCCATTTTCGGTATCCAGTTCACGGTAGGACAGCCCAAACGTGTCCCCGGTGAACCAGCCCCGCGTTTCCTCGTCCCATATCGTGAAATGGTGACGGGCGTGGCCGGGCGAATCCATGAACGTGAGCAGGCGCTGGCCGACCGTCAGGGTATCGCCGTCTTCCATCGTGACGACCCGCTCGGCGGGCACCGGCACCAGGGCGCCGTACATCGCCTCGTAGCGCTGGTCACCGTAGACCGCGCGTGCCCCGGCTTCGAGCTTCGACGGGTCAATCATGTGACGGGCGCCGCGGGGATGCGCCACCAGCGTTGCCTGCGGAAGCCGCTGCATCAGCGTACCTGCACCGCCCGCATGGTCAAGGTGCACATGGGTGATGATCACGTGGCTGATTTCTTCCGGCCTGCGCCCCCTGCGCTCCAGCACCCGCAGGATCCGGTCGGCGCTGGCCGCGTTTCCGGTCTCGATCACGGCTACTGCGGACCCGGTTTCCAGCAGGTAGCACGCCGCCATCTGCGGCCGGACCTGGCCGCTGTCTATCGCCGTCACACCGCCGGCGTACTCGAGTGCAGTGATGCATTCATTCATTTCTCATTGCTCCGCGTGGCACCGTTCCAGGCCGGTATTGTCGGGTGTTCGTCCCCGTTGAATCAATGACCTTTGGCCGTTTAAATGTTGCCGCTCCTTGCCCTATCATAATCATGCAGATGAAACGCGGCGTACAAATTCTTGTCCTCTGCCTGTTGCTGGCCGCAACGGGCGCGATCGCTGCGGAACGGGATATGGCGCGCCCGAACTGGGACCGGGCCGCCGCGGCCGCCGCCAT
>JASFSI010000244.1:0-3755 GCA_050114495.1 Lysobacterales bacterium
AGGAAGCCATGGCGAAACTGCCGGAAATCGCCAGCGTCGAGACCCCGAACGATCCCGACGACGCGCCGTACCTGTAAGATTTAGGACGAGTTTTACCGATTTTTCTGCCGTGGCGCATTCACACCCGGCCGTCTAGATTGAGAGTGAATCTCCATTGATTTGAGTGTGGCCGTGTCAGCAAAAATCGGAGTAACCCTGAGCATCCTGTTGTTCAGCGTGGCATCTTATGCCGGCCCCGTTCTGTTCACCTGCGAGCGGCCCGCCTGGGCGGGCAAGAAGGGCTGCGGGGATTCGAATGCCTACGAGACGTACACGTTCTACACCTATGCCGAGGCCATCCTCGAGGACCAGTCAGCGGATAAGGACGCCAAGGGCTATTTGCGGCCTGAGCATGTATTCATGAAGGTCGAAACCTGTGACCGTGCCGAGGGTCGCCCGATCCGCGGCCGCTTTGAAGTCCGCGGCGAATTGATGACCCTGTGGCTGGGTGACGTCAGGACAGGGGACGGTCTCATGGCTGAAAAAGTCGTGCTCGACATGGGCTCCCTGACGGCTGAGCTCAGTGACGCAGAGCACGGCAGCGTGCTCAGCTGCTCGCTGCAGATCGGGGCCACGACTTCAGACCTGCAGGCCTACGATGACCTGTACGACGCCCGGTTCAAGCTTCCGCGGAATCCCTGGTCCTACGATCCGCAGAGGTACCCGCCCGAGTAGCGCCGACCGCCCCGCCGGGCGGCGGTTAAATTACCTCAAGCCGCTTCAGGGCTTCTTCCAGTTGGCCCCAGCGCTGCTCGACCGTTCCGGTGAAACCGATGGACATGCGGACCAGTCCCGGCGAGATGCCGGCGGTCTGCTTGTCCTCGTCGGTCATTTCGCTGGAGGTGGTGCTGCCGGAGCAGGACATCAGCGTGTCGAAATAACCCAGGCTGACGGCCAGGTAACCGAAGCGGTAGTCGTTCTGCAGCATGTCCATCAGCTGGTAGGCCAGTTCCTGGGTGCCCATGTCGAGCGTCAGGATGCCGCTGTAACCGAATTCGGGGCAGTGCAGGCGACCGAACAGTTCGTGGTCGGGGTGCTCTTCCAGTCCGGGGTAATTCACGTTCAGGCCCAGTTTCTTCAGGCGGCGAGCGAACAGCATGGCGCGCTTGCCATGTTCCACCATGCGCAGCGGCAGGTGCGGAATGCGCAGGTTCAGGTTGTAAGCCACCTGCGGATCCATGGTCGGCCCCAGGATCATCAATGCGCCGAGATGCAGGTCCATCAGTTCCATGATGAAGTCCTTGTCAGCGCAGATGGCGCCGGCGATGTGGTCCGAGGCGCCGCCAATGAACTTGGTCATGCTGTGCACCACGATATCCGCGCCGAGTTCGTGCGGGCTGATGACCAGCGGGCTGAATGTGTTGTCGATGATCAGTTTTGCGCCATGGCGTTGCGCGATCTTCGCCAGCTCGGGAATATCGGCCACGCGCAGGGTCGGGTTGGCGATGCTTTCCGCGTAAATCACTTTCGTGTTGTCCTGCATGGCCGCTTCGACGGCATCCAGGTCGGTGATATCGACCAGCGTGCTCGTTATGCCGGCCTTGACCGGCAGGAAGTCGTTCATCAGAGCATAGGAGCCGCCGTAAACCGTATTCGACGAAACGATGTGGTCGCCGGTGTTGCAGGCCTGTATCAGCGTGCAGGCAATCGCGCCCAGGCCGCTGGCCGCGCAGTAAGCCGACTCCGTTCCTTCGAGAGCGGCCAGCTGCCGTGACAGGTTGTAAACGGTCGGGTTGAAATGCCGGCCGTAAAGGTAGCAGCCGCCCTTGTCCGGCCCGCGTTCGCCGGTGAAGATCTCGGACAGCGTGTCCGGGTGCATGGCCGTGAAGGTGGTGCTGGCCTCGATCGACATGTTGACGCCGCCGTGCTCACCGAATTCGTGCCGCGTGTTGGCCAGTTGCTCGACGGGATTCCTTGGGCTTTGCTTCTCGCTGCTCATTTCAAAAGTCCTTGTCAGTACGGCTGGATATTCATTATGTGTCAATAATTATAGAATAAAATACTGTATCATTAGTTATCTACGAATAATATTCGGAATATATGCATCATGCCGTCACTTGATCGAACCGATTTTCAAATCCTGTCCCTTCTGCGAAAGAATGCTCGGTTGAGCAACAAGGACATCGCCGCCAGGGTCGGTCTCGCGCCGTCCACCTGCCTGGTCCGGACCCGGATGCTGCAGCAGTCCGGCGCCATTACCGGCTTCAAGGCCGAGGTCAACCCGAGGGCACTGGGCGTGGGGCTGCAGGCGATGATCGCGGTGCGCCTGAAGCGCCATTTCAAACCGGACGTGGAAGCTTTTCGACAGCACGCTCTGGACCTGCCCGAGGTGGTGCGCTTTTACCACGTGGCCGGTCCGATCGACTTCCTGGTGCATGTGTGGACCCGTGATTCCGAGCACCTGCGAGACCTCGCGATGACCGCGTTCACCGCGCGCGAGGAGGTTTCGCATATCGAGACGGAGCTGATTTTTGAGCACGTCAGCTGCGTGGACCTGCCGCCGTTTATCGACAGCGAAACCCGCTCGGGCTGATCGCATCGCCCTATGGGTACGCACGAGGCTGCCGGGAACGGTAAACTAGCCCGCATGTTCAATCGCAGATTCGCATTTTGCATCGCGGCGGCATGCCTGCTGCTGGCCGGTTGCGCCGGCACTGCGCGAGGTGTGAAGCAATCGGTGTACCAGCCGGACGACAGCCTCTCGGTCGTCGATATCAGCCGTTCCGAGGCGGATGCGATGGTCGTGATCCGCTACCCGGCGGTGGTGCGCGAAGACGCCTTGCCTGAATACTACCGGGCTTTTCGACGGCACCCGGTCGGCGGCCGGACCGACGAGGAAAGCCTGGCCTCTGCTCAGCCCGACCGGGTCGCGGATTCCATCGTCGCCAAGTCGAATTTTTATGCGATGTCGCTGTACCGGGAACTGGCGCGGGATCTGCCCAGGGACTCGGTCCTGCTGTCGCCGCATGCGATCGAACTCGATGAAAACGGCCGGCTGAGCAGTCAGCCGCTGCTCGCCACCGAGCAGGTTCCCAGCGTCGTGACCATCGACTTCAGTGTCTACAGTTTTCCCGACACGCGAAAAATGATGGACTCGCCGCCGCTGACGTTTGGTGACATCGTCACGCCCCTGTTCGTGATCCACGCCAACCGCTGGGTGCGGCCGTCGACGAACGGCCTGCTGCTGTCCAGCGAAGCGCTGGTAGAGGCTTCATGGCTGCTGTCCCGGGAGCAAGCGGACGCCCAGGTGCAGGCCAGCCTCGACCGGGTGACGGCTCCGAATCGGCCGCTGGACTTCGTACGTCACCTCGACAGGGGCGACCTGGATTATGCCGACCTGCCGCTGAAGAGCCCGGGCGAGTCGCGGCGCGAGGTCGTGGCGGTCGAAGTCCATCCGCTGGAAAAAATCCGCATGGATCCGGACCTGATGGCGCGCCTGCAGGACGGCACCGGCGTGGACCCTTTCGGCGAGGAATTCGTTCGCGGCGCGGCGACCCGCATCGTCCGTGCGCTGAACACGGCGGATCACGACCGCGCGACGTTCTTTGAGCGGCAGGCCGCATTGGCCGTGTTCGACCCCGAACTGGCCCTTGCGTTTCTGGCCCGCAGTGGCGCCGAGGACGTGCGCGCCCGGCTGCAGATGGCAGAGGCGTTGCTGCGGGCGGAGCGTACCTTTCTCTCGGCCCAGTCCGCGGCGCTGTACGAAGGTACTTTCG
>JASFSI010000245.1:0-3742 GCA_050114495.1 Lysobacterales bacterium
GTGGTAGACCGTGCGGTCCAGCCAGGTATTGGCGTTCGCGGCCGCACCGGTCGACTTCAGCGCCGCGGCGTATTCCGCCTTGGAATATTTTTCCGTGCCGCGGAACATCATGTGCTCAAAGAAATGAGCGAAACCGGTCACGCCCTCTTCCACCTCGTTGCGCGAACCAACCCGCGTGATGATGTAGAAAGCGGCCAGCCCGGGCGCGTCGAAAGGAACGGTAACGACATTCAGCCCATTGTCCATGCGATGCTGGTAGATGGTATTCGGAAGAATTTTCTCTTCCTCGGCCTGCAATGGCGCCGCGAGCAAGACCGTGACGGCCAGCAGCAGGGCGGTAAAGCTTGATTTGACTTTCATGGGAACAAAGCTCCTGGGTTCGAGGAGAAATCAGCCGTGGATTATCTCATTTTTGAGCATCTTGTGAGTCGCGCCCGCAGAGGAAGTTCCGCAAGCGGCCAACGCCAACGGCAAAAGCGTCACGGCGATGGTGTGCGCGAGCTGTCATTTTCCCTGTTTTCCGGCGAATCAAACCGTTTCTTCGGGCACGGCGATTCATCGGCTTCCGGGC
The DNA here is from genome assembly GCA_050114495.1 of Lysobacterales bacterium. Taxonomy (GTDB): domain Bacteria; phylum Pseudomonadota; class Gammaproteobacteria; order Xanthomonadales; family SZUA-36; genus JABDPF01. Next base: position 572 of record JASFSI010000245.1, read on the forward strand.
CCGGGCAGCCGCTTTGACGGTGCTCGTTCTTCACGACTTCTTTACGTCACCGCCACGTCGCCTTCACTCCGCGAGCGCCAGTATGCGGTTCCGGTGTTACGCTCCGGATCAAACAACGAACAGGTACCACATGAAGCACTTGCACGAAGTCATCGAAGTCCCCGCCAGCCTCGAGGAGGCTTTCCGCTTTACCTCCGATTTCAGCCGGATTGCCCAGTGGGACCCGGGCGTAACGGAATCCGGAAAGCTGACACCGGGCCCGATCGGTGAAGGCAGCCGTTTCAGGGTCGTGGTGAAAGCCGGCCTCGGCACCTCGGAAATGAATTACACCATCCTGCGCTACGAACCGCCGCAGCGCGTGGTTCTCGAAGGCGTTGGCGACACGGTGCACGCGCTGGACGACATCCGCTTCAGTAAAACCGATAAGGGCACGCAGATTGACTACAGCGCCCAAATTTCCCTGGGCGGCCTGGCCGGAAAGGCCGGGTTCCTGCTGGACCGCGCCCTGCAGCGCATGGGCAGTCGCGCGATGAACGGTTTGCGTAAAGCCCTGACCCCGGGCATGAGGGCGCCATCCGAATCGCAGCGCCGCAACCTGGCGGACCGGCTCGTGCTGCCGGGCGCACTGGGGTTCACCCGCTTTGGCTACGAGCATCGAAAAAAAACCTGGCGCCCGATCAGCGAGCGTCTCGACGGCCGCACGGCCGTGGTAACCGGCGCCACCTCGGGCCTGGGGCGCGTTGTCGCTTCGCAGCTGGCCGCGCTCGGCGCGCGGGTCATCCTGGTCGGCCGTAGCCGCGAGAAACTTGACCGGACCCTGGCGGAGATAAGCGAGGAAAGCGGCAGCAGCCACGTGGCCGCCGAGCAGGCCGACCTCAGCCTGATGTCCGAGGTTCGCAAACTGGCCGCGCGATTGCTGGAGCAGGAAAAAGAACTCCATGTCCTGGTCAACAACGCCGCCGTGCTCCCGGTCGAAAAAACGATGACCGCGGAGGGCCTGGAAACGGCGTTCGCCACCAACCTGCTGTCCCCCTGGTTGCTGACCCGGCTGCTGATGCCCCGGCTCAAGGCCTCGGCCCCTGCGCGCATCGTCAACGTGTCGTCTGGCGGCATGTACCTGAGCGGCGTCGACGTGGAAAAACTGCTGGATCCCTCCGGCCCGTACGACGGCAGCCGCAGCTATGCGCGCGCCAAACGCGGACTGATGATCCTGACCGAGACCTGGGCCGAGGAACTCGCCGGCTCGGGCGTGGTGGTCAACGCCATGCACCCGGGCTGGGCGGATACGCCGGGCGTGCAGGACTCCCTGCCGGCTTTTCATCGGCTGACCCGCCCCGTGCTGAGAACAGCGGAGCAGGGCGCCGACACCATCGTCTGGCTGGCCGCTGCCACGGAAGCCGGACAGGTCAGCGGAAAATTCTGGCTGGACCGTGAACCGCACCTTGCCGCCATTTTTCCCGGTACAGCGGGCAGTGAAGCGGAGCGACAGCGCCTGATTGATGAACTCACACGGCTGGCGGCCTGACATGATCCGTATGCGAACGTTTTTTCTAACGATCCTTGCCGCGGCTATCGGCCTCGCAGTCGCCACCGCGGATGAGGGCGTCTATGAATACGGCAAGGCGTCACGGGACGGCATCGGCAAATTCTACATGGGACGCGAGATTTCCCATGTCATGGGTCACCTCGGCGCGGCCTGGCTGGAACGCCCCACGCGGGAGCGCGAAGAACGCACCGACCGCCTGATCAATCGCCTGCCGCTCAAACCCGACAGCGTGGTCGCCGATATCGGCGCCGGAACGGGCTACTTCTCTTTTCCCATGGCTGAACGCGTTCCCGACGGACGCGTTCTGGCGGTCGATATCCAGCAGGAGATGCTCGACATGATCGCGGCGCGAATGGCGGCGGAGGGCGTCGACAACATCCAGACCGTGCTGGGATCGGAGCGCGATCCCGGCCTGGAACCGTCGTCGGTCGACGTCGTGCTGCTGGTCGACGCCTACCACGAGTTTTCCTGGCCGCGCGAGATGGGCGAAGCCATGGTGCGGGCGCTCAAGCCGGAAGGGCGGCTGGTGCTGATCGAGTACCGGGCCGAAGACCCTTCCGTTCCGATCAAGCCCCTGCACAAGATGTCGGTCAAACAGGCGCGACGGGAAATGGCGGCCATAGGCCTGGAACTGGAACGCAATGGAAAGTTCCTGCCCCAGCAGCATTTCATGGTGTTTCGAAAAATAGAGCCCTGACGGCCGCTATGGGCCCGCGAGGGCGACATTCCGGCACAACGGTCGCAACCTTTGAAACAAGCATCGCCAGCGGCTCGTCAAAACAGGTTCAGGCATCCCATTCCGGGTCAATAGCTGATACATATCGTGGTAACGCGCGGGTGCAGGCGTTAAATTCAGTTTATTGCCTGCGGCACCAGGGCGGCCAAATGATCGGGCCGCCCCGCTGCAAAATTCCACACGGAGTGTTACCTTATGAAGCGCATCTGCACCACGATGCTGGTCCTTTTCACCGGCCTGATCAGTTCTTACCAGAACCTTTTCGCCTGCACCAACCTGATTGTGACGCCCGGCGCCAGCGCCGACGGTTCGACCTACATCACCTACGCCGTAGATTCGCATGAATTCTATGGCGAACTGATCCCCACCCCGGCGCGCATCCATCGCGAAGGCGCCATGCGCGAGGTCTGGGAGTGGGACAGCGGTACGTTTCTTGGGCGTATCCCGCAGCCAAAAGAGACCTACTCGGTGATCGGCCATATGAACGAGCACCAGGTTGCCATCGGCGAGACCACTTTCGGCGGCCGCGAAGAACTTGAAAAAGGCAACGGCATCCTCGATTACGGCAGCCTGATGTTCATCGCCCTGGAACGGGCCAAAACAGCACGCGAGGCAATCAAGGTCGTGACCGAACTGGTAGCGGAGTTCGGCTACGCCTCCGGCGGCGAATCGTTTTCCATCTCCGATCCCGAAGAGGCCTGGATTCTCGAGATGATCTCAAAGGGACCGGAAAAACTCGGCGCCGTGTGGGTCGCCCGCAAGATACCGGACGGCTACATCTCCGGCCACGCCAACCAGGCCCGTATTCAGCAGTTTCCGCTCAACCAGCCGAAAAACACGTTGTATGCACGGGACGTGATCGATTTTGCCCGCGAGATGGGCTGGTACG
>JASFSI010000246.1:0-3725 GCA_050114495.1 Lysobacterales bacterium
CACGCTGGCCGAGCGCATCCGCGCCGGCGGCGCGGGCATCCCGGCCTTCTACACGCCCTCGTCGGTCGGCACGCCGCTGGCGGAAGGCAAGGAAGTGCGGCAATTCGACGGCCAGGACTACGTGATGGAATACGGCCTGACCGCTGATTTCGCGCTGATCAAGTGCCGCCAGGCCGACCGCCTGGGCAACCTGGTATACAACAAGACGGCGCGCAACTTCGCTCCGGTCATGGCCATGGCCGGGCGCAGGACCATCGTGCAGACGCGTGAAATCGTTCCGGTCGGCGCCATCGATCCGGAATGCGTGGTCACACCGGGCATTTTCGTCCAGGGCATCGTGCAGGTCTCCGAGCCGCTGCACGAATCGCTGCTGGTGGCCGAAGGGAGGAGCTACCCATGAACAACGCCGCAGCGGAAACGAACGCTGAAAAAATCGGCTGGAGCCGTGAAGAGATGGCCCAGCGCACCGCGATGGATATTCCCAACGGCGCCTACGTGAACCTCGGCATCGGCATACCCGAACTGGTCGCGCGCTTCGTACCCGAGGGCCGCGAAGTGATCTACCACACCGAGAACGGCCTGCTCGGCATGGGGCCGGTCGGCGATGACGGCGGTGAACCGGAACTGATCAACGCCGGCAAAAAACGTGTCTCGGCGATCCCCGGGGCCGCGTTCTTCCACCACGCCGACAGTTTCTCTATGATCCGCGGCGGCCACCTGGATATCTGCGTGCTTGGCGCGATGCAGGTCGCGGAAAACGGTGACCTGGCCAACTGGTCGACCGGGGCGCCCGACGCCATTCCCGCCGTCGGCGGTGCAATGGACCTGGTAGCCGGAGTGAAAACCATTTACGTCATCACGCAGCACGTCACCAAGAAGGGCGATCCCAAGCTGCTGGAGCGCTGCACGATGCCTTTGACCGGCGTCGGCATCGTCAGCCGGATCTATACCGACCTGGCGGTGATCGACGTGACCGATGCGGGCTTCCGGGTGGCTGAAATGGCGCCCGGGGTCGATTTCGAATACCTGCAGGAAAGAACGGGAGCAACGCTCCTGCCCCCTGGCTCCTGAGGAGATGAAAAAATCATGAAACACGACGTTTCGGAAGTACCGGCAGTAAAGGTTTCGAAAAGCCAGGCGCTGTATAACAAGGCCCTGGGCATGATGCCCGGCGGCTGCAGTCGCAATACCATCTTGCGCAAACCGCACCCGGTTTACGCCGCCCACGCCAAGGGCTGTTGGATCACCGACATCGAGGGGAAAAAGTACATCGATTATTCCAACAACATGGCCTCCCTGATCCACGGCCACGCGCATCCGAAAGTGGTCGAGGCGATCACCGAACAGGTGAAAAAGGGCACGGCCTACGCGGTCGGCACGGTGCAGGAAATCGAATACGCCGAGCACCTGCTGAGCCGCAATCCCAGTTTCGAGCGGATTCGCTTCGCCAACTCGGGCACGGAGGCCGTCATGGCCTGCCTGAAGGCGTCCCGGGCCTATACCGGCCGGCCGAAGATCGCGAAAGTCGAGGGCGCCTACCACGGCCTCTACGACTACGCCGAGGTCAGCCAGTGCCCCAACCCGCAAAACTGGGGCAAGGAAGACCACCCGGCCAGCGTACCGGTCGCGCACGGAACACCCAAGGCCGCGCTGGACGACGTGGTCGTGATCCCGTTCAACGATCCCGGGCACGCCGTGGCCATCCTGGACGAACACAAGGACGATATCGCCTGCGTGCTGATCGACCTGATGCCGCACCGGGTGGGCCTGGTACCGATCCAGGAAGAATTCCTCGAGGCGCTCGAAGCCTGGACCAGGGCAAACGGCGCCCTGCTGGTGCTGGACGAGGTCATCACCTTCCGCTGCGGCTACGGCGGCGCGCAGGAAAAGCATCCCATCCAGCCGGACCTGACCGCGATGGGCAAGATCATCGGCGGCGGTTTCCCGGTGGGCGCACTGGCCGGACGGGCCGAGGTCATGGAAGTCATGAACCCGCTGGCTGAAAAAGTGCTGTTCCCGCATTCGGGCACCTTCTCGGCCAATCCGGTCACGATGACCGCGGGCCGCGTGTCGATGGAGATGTACGACCAGGCCGCGGTGAAAAAACTCAACCGGCTTTCCGCTTACGCCCGCGACTGCATCAGCCAGGCCATCCAGGTCTCCGGTGTGACCGCCTGTATCACCGGCGGCGGCTCGATGTTCCGGATCCAGCTGAAGCACGAAGCACCGCAGAACTACCGCGCGGCCTTCACCACGCCAAACGAGAAAAAAGCCACGGCGATGCTGCTCGATCACCTGTTCGAAAACGGCTTCATCCTGATGAACACCTGCTCGGGCGCCTTGTCGACCGTCATGACCCAGAAACACGTGGACATGCTGGCCGAAGCCTTGCTCGGGGGCTTCCGGAAAATCCGCGGCATCCTTCGCGACAACGGTGACTGACCATCCGGGGCCGGATACCTAACTGATTAGGTGTCCGGCCCTGAACCGGGAACAACTGGAGAACAACCATGACCGACGTATTCATCTGCGACGCCGTTCGCACGCCCGTGGGGCGCTACGGCGGCTGCCTGGCGCCGGTGCGCGCCGACGACCTGGCGGCGATCCCACTGCGCGAGATACTCAAGCGCAACCCGGACCTCGATCCGCACACCGTGGACGACGTGTACCTCGGCTGCGCCAACCAGTCCGGTGAAGACAACCGCAACGTGGCGCGCATGGCCAGCCTGCTGGCGGGATTCCCCGCCGAAGTACCGGCCTGTACCGTGAACCGCCTGTGCAGCTCGGGGCTCAACGCGATCGGTAGCGGGGCCAACGCGATCATCGCCGGCGAAGCCGACCTGGTGGTCGCCGGCGGCGTGGAGAGCATGTCGCGGGCACCGTTCGTGATTGGCAAGGCGAACGGCCCCTTCGACCGTTCACCGAAAATGGAAGACACGACCATGGGATGGCGCTTCGTCAACCGCAAGCTCGACGAAATGTACGGCACCGAGACAATGCCGCAAACCGCCGAGAACCTGGCGAAGGAGTTCAACATCAGCCGCGAAGACCAGGACCGCTTCGCGCTGTGGAGCCAGGAAAAAGCCGCCGCGGCCATCGAGGACGGACGCATGGCCGAGGAAATCGTCGCGGTGCAGGTGCCGCGCCGCAAGCAGGATCCGCTGGTCGCGGATACCGACGAGCACCCGCGCCGTACCAGCCTCGAGAAGCTCGCCGCGCTGCGTCCGCTGTTTCCCGATGGCACGATCACGGCCGGCAATGCCTCCGGTATCAACGACGGCGCCGCTGCGCTGCTGCTGGCCTCGGAGTCGGCGGCCGCGCGTTACGGCCTCGAGCCGCTGGTACGCGTCGCGGGCACGGCCTACGCCGGTGTGCCGCCGCGCATCATGGGCTACGGCCCGGTTCCGGCCACGCAAAAGCTGATGAAGCGTCTCGGCTTGTCGCTTGACGACATGGATATCATCGAGCTGAACGAGGCGTTCGCCGCCCAGGCGCTTAGCTGCTCACGCGAGCTGGGGCTCGCCGACGACGATCCGCGGATCAACCCGCAGGGCGGCGCGATCGCGCTGGGCCACCCGCTGGGCATGAGCGGTGCACGGCTGGCCGTAACCGCCATTCGCCAGCTGCTGCGCGGTGATGGCCGCTACGCGCTGTGCACGATGTGCGTGGGTGTCGGCCAGGGCGTGGCCACGGTCCTCGAAAAAGTGTGAGATGAAACCGGGGCC
>JASFSI010000247.1:0-3725 GCA_050114495.1 Lysobacterales bacterium
CGGCGGCCCAGCGCGCAGCCTGGTGATTGGCATTGTCGGCCAGCGCGCGCGACTCTGAGGAGTGCCCCGGCCGGCCGCTGAAACGCGTTTTGACTGACAGAAAGCCCCGGTGCCCGAGCACCGCGTTGCAGGCCGTCGGTTCGGCGACCACAACCTGCTCAAAGGACTGCCCCTGGCCGCTGTGCAGGAAGTTGTCCACGCAGCAGCCCCCGGCGCCCTCCTCGTCCGAGGTAAACAACAGCGCCAGGTTTTTGGGGCCATCCTCGGCGATAGCCAGCAAAGCGGCCGCAGCGCCCTTGATATCGCAGGCGCCCAGTCCATAGGCCCGGCCGCTCTCAACCGCCAGCACGAAGGGATCCCGCGTCCAGCCCTCGGCAACCGGGACGGTGTCCAGGTGAACGTTGAAAAGCACCCTGGGTTCACCCCGAACCGCAAACCAGCTGACGTGACCGTCTCCATGATCTTCGATCCGGACCTTGAACCCCTCGCCGACGACGCCCGAGCAATAGCTGAACAGATCAGAATCCCCGCTGATCGTGCGCGGCGGGTTCTGACTGTCGCAGGCGACCAGTCGCTCCAGGTGCCCGATCAGCGCATCGGAATTCATCCCTTGCCGCTCCGCACCCGTCCGGCGAGCGTCGTGCTCTGGCCGATCAGCTTGATGAAGCCGACGGCTTCCTCGGGCGTCCAGTCCGCGCTCTGGGCGTAGACCGCATCCGGGTTCTTGATCTGGTTCGGCGTTTCGACGGCGATCGCGGTAAGCGTTCCGCCCTCGGTACGGATCGTGACCTCGCCCGTGACGAACTGCTGCGAACTCTCCAGGTAGGCTTCCAGATCGAACTTGTGCGGCTCGTAGAAGAATCCGCTGTAGACGAGTTCGGCCCAACGGTCGCTGACCTGCTGGCGGAACTGGTTCTGGAAACGCGTGTTCACCGTGTCTTCCAGCGCCTGGTGCGCCGCCATCAGCCCGTCGATGCCCGGGCACTCGAAGGCGATGCGGCCTTTGAGCCCGATCGTGACATCACCCGTGTAAATGTGCCGGCCAACCCCGTATGCACCCAACTTGCTGTTCAGGATTTTCAGGATTTCCGGTCCCGGCATGGTCTCACCATCGAGACTGACGGCCTCGCCCTGCTCAAAACCAATCCTGACCTCCAATGCTTCGGCGGGCCAGTCCTTTCGGCTTGCCGTGCGGGTCCAGGCATCGTCGGCAGGTGCCCGAAATTCGTCGATCTCGCTGCCGGAAATCGTCGTACCCAGCAAGTTGGCGTTGATCGAGTAACGGCTGGCCGACGCTTCAACCGGTATCCCGGCCTTGGCCATGACGTCGAGTTCGTAGTCCCGAACGGCCTGTACCCGGGACTGCAAATCGCGGATGGGCGCATGAATTTCGTATTCGCCCAGGCTGCGCACGGTCTGGTCGAAACGCAGCTGGTCGTTACCCATCCCGGTGCAGCCGTGACCGAAATGCGTCGTTTCCAGTGTGTCGCAGAGCTCCAGGCAGCGCTTGACGATCAGGTAGCGGTCGCTGCACAGCAGGGGGTATTCCCCCAGCATGCGCGCATGGCTCCAGAGCAACGGCACGACGAACTCGTCCCAGATTTCGCCCGAGGCGTCGATCTCGTGATGTTCCACTGCCCCGAGATCGAGCGCCCGGTGACGGATGTATTTCCGCTCCTCGTCATCCACTCCGCCGGTGTCGATAAACGCGGTGTGGACATCGAAACCCTTTTCAACGAGGTCAAGCACACAGTAGCTGGTGTCCAGCCCACCCGAGAAAGCCAGCACAATTTTCTGTTTCATGGTCGTTTATTCCCGTCGTCGTTACGATTCATTCGTCAGAACTGTTTCGGCGCAGAACCGAGCAGGCGCATCATGATGGCCTTCTGAACGTGCAGCCGGTTCTCCGCCTCATCGATGGCCACGCAGTAATCGGCATCCATCACCGCATCGGTCGCCTTGACGTTGCGGCGCAACGGCAGGCAATGACTGAAAAGCCCCTGCTGCGTGAGGGCCATCTTTTCCTCGTCGACGATGAAATGGCGGTATTTTTTGCGCAGCTCCCATTCGTCTTCGGGCCGACCGTAATACGGCAGGGCGCCCCAGCTCTTGGCATAAACGACCTCGGCCCCTGTATAAGCTTCCTCGATATCATGGGTCATCCTGAATGACCCGCCCTGCTCCAAGGCAAAACGCTGCGCGGCGTCCTCGAACTGAGCATCGAGGCGGTAGGCCTCTTCGGGACAAAGCAGGGTCACGTCCATGCCGAACTTGCTGGCGATCAGCAGTGCGGAGTTCGCGACCGCCGTGTTCAGCGGGCGCGGGTGCCAGGTCCAGGTCAACAGGAATTTCCGCTTGCGCACTTCACCGAGCCGTTCCTTCAGGGTCAGCATCAGCGCCATTTCCTGGCAGGGATGAACGATGGTTTCCATGTTGATCACGGGTACTGAGGAATGCGCCGCCAGGGCCTTGATCACCTGGTCATCCCGGTCCGCCGACCAGTCCCGGAACTTTGGAAAAGCGCGGATGCCGATCAAATCACAATAGCGGGAAAGCACCCCGGCGACCTCGGCGATATGCTCCTCGGCCTCGTCCTCCATGATTGCACCCGGCTCGAATTCCACGCCCCAGGCGTCTTTTCCGGGCTGCAACACGATCGCGATACCGCCCAACTGCTGCATGCCCAGGTCGAAAGACGTGCGGGTGCGCATCGACGGGTTCAGAAAAAGCAGGGCAATGGACTTGCCTTTCAGGCTGTTGCGAATCGGTTCTTCCTTCAACTCGGCTGCAACCTTCAAGATGTCCTCCAGTTCTTCCCGCGACCAGTCGATGGTGCTCAAAAAATGTTGCATCTTGCATTCTCCAAAGCAAAAGACCCAGCCTGTGGCCGGGTCTTTGATCTGATGACTATTCTTTTTTCAACCTACATGGCAACCCAGCCCGAAAATATTTTTCGGCATCGGCGAAGGCGGCGAAACCCCATGTCAGGCTTTATTTCAGGCATGCACGGCATTTAACGGGATTTCCGTGGGCAATGCAACCGCTTTGACGCTGGCGAGTCGGGGCGAACCCGCACAAAGCCTCACCTGCTCTTGCGAGGGATGTAGAGATCGGTCACGGTTCCCTCGAAAACTTCCGCCGCCATCGCCACGGTTTCAGACAGCGTCGGGTGCGGATGCACGGTCAGACCAATGTCCTCTGCTTCGGCGCCCATCTCGATAGCCAGGGCACACTCTGCGATCAGGTCACCCGCATGCGGCCCGACGATTCCGGCGCCGATGACCCGCTTTGAAGCGCTGTCGAAAAGCAGCTTGGTGAAACCCTCGGTTCGCCCGTTTCCGAGCGCACGGCCGCTGGCCGCCCAGGGGAATTTTCCGACACCGTAATCGACATTCCCAGCCCTGGCTTGCTCCTCGGTCATGCCCACCCAGGCAATTTCCGGGTCCGTGTAAGCCACGGACGGAATAACGCGCGCATCGAACGCGCTCTTTTCTCCGGCGCAGACTTCCGCGGCGACCTTGCCTTCGTGCGTAGCCTTGTGCGCCAGCATCGGCTGACCCACGACATCGCCAATCGCGAAGATATTCGGCACGTTGGTCCGCATCTGCTCGTCGACTTGTATGAATCCACGGTCATCTACATCGACACCGACCGCCGCCGCGTTGATGCGGTTGCCGTTGGGCGAACGGCCCACGGCCACCAAGACCCGGTCGAAACGGTCCGTT
>JASFSI010000248.1:0-3721 GCA_050114495.1 Lysobacterales bacterium
GACCCGATCGAGGAGCGGGTGCTCGGTTTGATCTGATCAGAACGACCGCCCCTGCTGCCGGCAGCGGGGGCAGTCATTGTGCTTTTTGCGGGACACTGCTAGTCTGCCAAAACCCCTTTTCAGAAGTGTTTCGCTTATGGCCAAGTACGCAGACATTACCGGCTGGGGCAAGTGCATGCCGCCGGCCATACTCAGCAACGACGATTTTGCATCCGTCATCGACACGTCGGACGAGTGGATTCGCACACGCAGCGGTATCAGTGAACGCCGCGTGTCGCATGTGCCCAACAGCGACCTGGCAGCGGTTGCCGCAAAAAGAGCGATGGCGGCTGCCGCTGTCGAGCCGAAAGAAATCGACCTGCTGATCCTGGCGACCACGTCGGGCGACAACATCGTGCCGTCGACAGCCGCTTACGTGCAGGCAAAAACGGACACGCTGAACGCAGCGGTATTCGATCTCAATGCGGGCTGCAGCGGGTTCATCTACGGGCTCCAGGCCGCCACCGCCATGATTCGCTCGGCCGGTTACAAAAAGGCGCTGGTGATCGGTTCCGAACGCCTGACCTGGCTGATCAATTTTTCTGATCGCAGTTCCGGCGTGCTGTTCGGCGACGGCGCCGGCGCGGTGGTCGTGGAGCCGTCGGACGAGGAGTCCGGCCTGCTCTCGGCTCATCTCGGTTGTGACGGTCGCAAAGCGCATATCCTCGAGGTTCCCAATTCCGGAACCGGCGGGCACCGTTTTCGCGAGAACTACAACATTTTTGATATCAATTTCGACGGGCGGGAAATTTTCAAACTCGCCGTCAAGGGAATGGCTTCCGAGGTCAAGAAGGTTCTCGCTGACGTTGGCCTGCAGCGCGAGGACATCGACCTGATCATTCCCCACCAGGCCAACCTGCGCATCATCGAATCCCTCGCGCATTTTCTGAAGTCGCCCATGGACAAGGTGGCGGTCAACATCCAGAACTACGGCAATACCTCGGCCGCGACGATACCGGTGGCCCTGTGTGAAATGCTCGAACAGGGACGCATTGCGCCGGGCGACCGCGTCATGCTCGCCGCGTTCGGCGCGGGCCTGACGCGGGCGGCCGGATTGCTGCGCTGGGGCCCGCGGGTGACGCCGCTCGGCATCAGTGACGCGGAACTGCCGCCCTGCGAACAAAGCGCGCTCGAAATCCTGGGCGATGCGATAAAGCACACACTTTGATCGTGCGCTGTCGTCATCCCGGAAGCGGCTTCAGCCGCTATCCGGGACCTCCCTCAGAGTACCGTGATCCAGGATAGCAGTGCGTCATCCCGGAATTTGCCGCAGGCCATTACAAAACCGTCATCCCGGAATTTGCCGCAGGCCATTACAAAACCGTCATCCCGGAATTTGCCGCAGGCCATTACAAAACCGTCATCCCGGAATTTGCCGCAGGCAAATATCCGGGATCTTCTTCCGGTTTACCGCGATCTCACAAAAAAAGGCCGGGAATATGTCCCGGCCTTTTCATTGGCAAACGGGCGATTGCAATCAATCGTCCGCCAGCGCGGCGTGCGCTGCCGCCAGGCGTGCGATCGGCACGCGGAACGGCGAACAGCTGACGTAGTCCACGCCCAGCTTGTGGCAGAGATGGATCGACTTCGGATCGCCGCCGTGCTCGCCGCAAACGCCGATTTCCAGCGATTCACGGGTCTTGCGGCCTTCCTCGATGGCGAGTTCCATCAGGCGCCCGACCCCGTTCGGGTCGATGCTGGTGAAGGGATTGTCTTCCAGCATGCGCGTCTGGATGTAGTGCACCAGGAAGCCGGTTTCTGCGTCGTCGCGCGAGATGCCGTAAGTCGTCTGCGTCAGGTCGTTGGTGCCGAAGGAGAAGAACTCGGCCGTGCCGGCGATTTCGCCCGCGGTCAGCGCCGCGCGCGGAATCTCGATCATGGTTCCGAACATCATCGGAATCTCCACGCCTGCCTCGGCGCAGACCCGTTTCGCGATATCGGTCAGCGGGTCGACCATGGCTTCGAGTTCGCCGACGTGTGACACCAGAGGAATCATTACCTCCGGTTGCACGTCGATTCCATCTTCGGCGCAGCGGGCCGCGGCTTCGAAAATGGCCTGCACCTGCATCTCGTAAAGACGTGGAATCAGGATGCCGAGACGGACACCGCGGGTGCCGAGCATCGGGTTTGACTCGTGCAGTGACTGGACGCGTTCCAGCAAGGCGGTCTTCTGCCGGATTTCTTCCAGCGTCGCGTCCATTTCCTTCAGGCTGGTCATGTGCTGCAGGTGCAGCTTGAGGTCCGTCAGTTCCAGCATCAGGTCGTGCGCCGACGGCAGGAACTCGTGCAGCGGCGGGTCCAGCAGGCGAATGATGACGGGCAGCCCGTCCATCGCCCGGAACAGGCCGTCGAAATCGCTGCGCTGCATCGGCATCAGCTGATCGATGGCTTCGAAACGTTCAGCATCGTTGGCCGCGGTGATCATGCGCTGCATGATGGGCAGGCGCTCTTCGGCAAAGAACATGTGCTCCGTGCGGCACAGCCCGATGCCCTTGGCGCCGTATTCCCGGGCCCGCTGCGCGTCGGCCGGGTAATCCGCGTTGGCGCGCACACCCAGTTTGCGGAATTCGTCGGCCCACTCGAGGATTTTCAGCAGGTAGGGGTCCTTGATGTCCGGTTCCACGGTCGGCAGGTTGGCGTGGTAAATCAGGCCGAGGTTGCCGTCGATGGACAGGTACTCGCCTTCACGGATGAGCAGGTCCTCACCGATCGACATGCAGTGGTTTTCGAGATCGATTTCAATGGCGTCGACGCCGACGACCGCCGGCGTGCCGAACTGGCGCGCGACGAGGGCCGCGTGGCTCGTGCGGCCGCCCTTGGACGTCACCACGCCCTTGGCGGCGAGCATGCCGTGCACGTCGTCGGGACGGGTCTCGGGCCGCACCAGGATGACATTCTTGCCTTCTTCTTTGGCCCAGCGTTCCGCCAGGTCCGGCTCAAAGGCGATCACGCCGACCGCCGCGCCCGGGGAGACGTTGAGACCTTTGGCGACGGGCGAGGCGTTTTTGACCGCCTCGGGGTCGAGCTGGGGATGCAGGAAGAAATCGATCTGCTCGGGCTTGACGCGTTTGACCGCGTCTTCACGGCTGATCAGGCCCTCTTCGACCATGTCGACGGCGATGCGGACCTCGGCCTGCGCGGTGCGCTTTCCGTCACGGGTCTGCAGCAGCCACATCTTGCCCTGTTCCACCGTGAATTCCATGTCCTGCATGTTGCGGTGGTGTTTTTCCAGGCGCTCGGAGATCTGCTGCAGTTCCTCGTACATTTCCGGCATGATGTCGCCCATTTCGGAAATGCGCATGGTCTGGCGGGTGCCGGCCACCACGTCCTCTCCCTGCGCGTTGACCAGGAAGTCACCCTCCAGGTTCGGGTCGCCGGTGGTGGCGTTGCGCGACATGAAGACGCCGGTGGCGGAGTCTTCGCCCATGTTGCCGAACACCATCGTCTGGATGTTGACGGCCGTGCCGAGGTCGTGCGGAATGTTGCTGGCGTTGCGGTAGTCGATGGCGCGTTTTCCGTTCCAGGACTTGAACACGGCCTCGGTTGCCAGGCGCAGCTGTTCGTATGGGTCCGATGGGAATTTTGTGCCGGTGTAGGTCTTGAAAATTTTCTTGAAGCGCTGGGTTACCGATTTCCAGGCCGCTGCGTCCAGCTCCGTATCGGATTTCACGCGTGATTCACG
>JASFSI010000249.1:0-3714 GCA_050114495.1 Lysobacterales bacterium
GGTGACGGTGCGGTTGGCGTAGGCAAAGTACGCGGCGACCTGGTTGACCTCCAGGATTTCGCCGTCGGTGAGGCCGGCATCGCGCATGGGCCGAAGGTCGCATTCCTCGACGAAACCCGGCGCCAGTGTGAGTTTCCGTGCATATTCGAGCGCGGCCCGTTGGGCTTCGCTGAACGGTTCACCCGGGTGATCACGGTGCAGCTGTTCCAGGCAGGCCTCGAATTTTTCCGGCTCGCCGGACATCTGCCGTTTCATGCTGGCGGAATGGTGTTTCGCGCAGTAGGAACAATCGTTGAGCAGGCTGACCAGTACCCCGATCGCTTCCAGGAACCACTTCGGCAGATCGTTGCGCGGATGGTGCAGCGCCGCCTTGTACAAGGCCATGTGGCCTTCCAGCGTGTGCGGTCGCAGGCTGTGGATCTGCAGCACGTTGTCGACCTGTCCGCCCGGTCCGGTGACGCGGTCATAGATTTTCTCCAGGCGCCCCTCGGCCTGGTCGGGATGAATGACTTTGATGAATGGCATATCGCACCGTTTCCTGTCTGACCCGCTACGTCGTGCATCGGATGGCTATATCATAGGGGTATGCGGGGTCCTTTATATATTTTTGTTTTCCTGGTTCTGCTGCTGCCGGAAGGCCTGGGCGCTGACGTACGCATCGCGACGTTCAACATCGCGATGGGTTTCGATCGGCCCGGCGAGATGCGGTCCGCGCTGGAGTCAGGGCAGCATGCGCGGCTGCGGGCCATGGCGGATGTTCTGCAGCGCGTGCGCCCGGACATTGTGCTGCTCAACGAATTCGACTTCGACCCGGCGACGGATGCCGCCGGCCTGCTGAACCGCAATTACCTTGTTCTGCAACAGGGGCGTTACGCTCCCATCGAATACCCGTATCACTTCAGGGCCCCGGTCAATACCGGCGAGGACAGTGGCCTGGACCTCGACGGTGACGGTAAAACCGGCGGTCCGGGCGATGCCTGGGGATTCGGCCATTATTCAGGGCAGTACGGCATGCTCGTGCTTTCACGGTTCCCGATCGATGAGCAAAGGAGCCGCAGCTTTCGTCGCTTTCCCTGGTCCGGCATGCCCGGCGCGCTGCGCCCCGTGAATCCGGACGGCACGCCGTTCCACGACGAGGCAAGCTGGTCGGTGCTGCGCCTGAGTTCAAAGAGTCACTGGGACCTGCTCATAGAGACCGGGAACGGCCCGCTGCATCTGCTGGCGTCGCATCCCACCCCGCCGGTATTCGACGGGCCGGAAGACCGTAACGGACGCCGTAATTTCGATGAGATCCGTTTCTGGCGCGAGTACACGAACCCGGTACAGGCGGCATGGATACGGGACGACCGCGGTGTGGCGGGCGGGATCGGCCCGGACGCTCGCTTCGTCATCCTGGGCGACCTGAACGCGGACCCGTTCGACGGCGATTCGCTGCCGGGCGCCATCGACCAGCTGCTGTCCGCGGCCTGGATCGACGCGTCGTGCACGCCGGCCTCTGCCGGCGGCGACGAGGCAGCCAGGGCACAAGGCGGCGTGAACGCAGAGCACCAGGGCGAGCCGAGCCAGGATACGGCCGATTTCAACGACCGCTTCAGCGGCAACCTGAGGGTCGATTACGTGCTGCCCTCGGCAAGCCTGCAAAGCGTGCGCTGCGGCATTTTCTGGCCGGCCCGCGGGTCGGGCGAACCCGGCCCGGCCGAAGTGTCGGACCACCGGCTCGTGTGGCTGGACATCAGGCTGTGAGCGCGCTCAAGGACCTTTACCGTGAGGCGATCCTTCGGCACGCGGCAGAACCGGCCGGGTACCGCAAACCCGTCGCGGCCACTCACCGCTGCGAAGGGCACAACCCGTTTTGCGGGGACCGGGTGGAAATCATGATTCAACTGGCCGGTGACGTCGTGCAAGACGTCGGGTTTGACGGCGAGGCCTGCTCGATTTGCCTGGCGTCGGCCTCGCTGCTGTGTGAACAGACCCCCGGCGCTTCAGTGGACGAGCTGCTCGAGCTCAAAGCGCGGCTCGAGCGCGCCCTGGGCGAGTCGGGTGATGAAGGAATCGGCGCCTTGTCACCGCTCCTGGGTGTGCGCCCCTACCCCAGTCGCGTGCAATGCGCGCTGCTGCCCTGGCAAACGGCGGAGCGGGCGCTGCGCCCGGGCGGCCGAGGATCGGGTGAATCGACCTAGGATTCCTGGGGGCAGCCCAGCGGTTCGATTTCGCCGGTGATCGGATCCGCGTTGTGGTATTTGCGATAAGGCCCGCTCTCGACCGTCACCCATACCTTGGAAATCGGGTCGGCGCCGCCGAAACAGGCCACGGCACGGCCTTCACCCGGGTTTTCCTCGTTGAGCGATTCGTATTCCATGTGCGCGTAGAAACGGCACTCACCCTGGGGCTGGTCCGGCTGAATGAAATTGACCACGCGACCCGTCATTTCGACAGGGATATCCCAGTCGGGATCGTTAAACGAAAAGCGGCCGGCCGTTTGTCCTGCGCAGCGTTCCACCGAAAAAGAGAAACCCGGCAGTTTCGCGGCCGCCAGGTCGGCCTTGTCCGTTTCGTAACTGCTCGGCGAGCAGGCCGCTGCTGTCAGAATGACGGCGGAAGCCGCCAGCCCCTTGAAAATCGTGTTCATTTCAATTCCTCGCGGGTCCGGTTGTTGGGCCGAATGCAGTGCAAGAGCAGCGGGAACAACACGCTGAATTCACGCTACAGCATTAACTCATGCGGCAATGGTACGAAGTTCCCGCCGGCTTGAACACGGCATGGATCATTTTTTTACCGTTCTGTTCGCAGCCGGTAGAACGGGTGCGTGCTCAGGGTTCCAACAGGACTTTTTTCTTGAGTTTGTGGATCTCGTCCCGAACGCGCGCCGCTTCCTCGAATTCCAGTTGCTCGGCATGTGCGAACATCTTCTTTTCGAGTTCGGCGATGGCGGCACCGAGGTTTTCGGGTGTCACATCGGCATAACGGCTTTCAGGCTCCGCCACGCGGCGCGCGGCGCGTGCCCGGCCATGCGGCGAGTCGTGCGCGCCGTCCATGACGTCGGCAACGCGTTTCTCGATGGTGCGCGGCGTGATGCCGTGTTCGCGGTTGAACTCGACCTGTTTCGTGCGCCTGCGCTCCGTCTCGGCGATGGCGCGCTCCATCGAGCCCGTGATGCGGTCGGCGTAGAGGATCGCCTTGCCGCGCACGTTGCGCGCTGCGCGGCCGATGGTCTGGATCAGAGACGAATCGGATCGCAGGTAACCCTCGCGGTCTGCATCGAGAATTGCCACAAGAGAAACTTCTGGCATATCAAGACCTTCACGCAATAAGTTAATTCCAACTAACACATCGAATTCACCCAGCCTGAGGTCGCGGATGATCTCCACGCGCTCCACCGTGTCGATGTCCGAATGCAGGTAGCGCACCCGCACGCCGTGATCGGCGAGGTACTCCGTGAGGTTTTCCGCCATGCGCTTGGTCAGCGTGGTGACCAGCACGCGGTCGCCCTGGGCGGTGCGCTTGCCGATTTCCGAGAGCAGGTCGTCCACCTGGTCGCCGACAGGCCGGACCTCGACCTCCGGATCGACCAGGCCGGTCGGACGTACCACCTGTTCGACAATGATGCCGGAGCGCCCGGTCTCGTAGTCGCGCGGCGTGGCCGAGCAGAAGATCGTCTGCGGCGCCCGCCCCTCCCACTCCTCGAACTTGAGCGGGCGGTTGTCCAACGCCGAG
>JASFSI010000250.1:0-3712 GCA_050114495.1 Lysobacterales bacterium
CGACAAAATCGAAAAAACCGGGCTTGGCGCCCTGGACGTCCCCGGTCGAACCCTGCTTGTACAATGCGTAAAGCTGCAGCATGGTGTTGTCGTCCGGGCGCTCCGGGAGGGATTTCACGGCCACTGCCGCCTTCTCGAATTGTTCTTTCAGTTCGCTCATTTTCAGCCTGCCTCCTGTGCTTTGTTGTGCTCTCGCTACGTGTGAACGCGGTTCTGCTATGATCCTAACACGAGCAGGCGGCGCTCCAGGACAGTGGCCGCCGTTGGACACGTTTCTCGGAGCTAAAACCATGTCATATTTCATTACCGGCGGAACGGGCTTCATTGGAAAGCACCTGATTGAACGTCTGGTCGAACGCAGGGGCAGAATCTACGTGCTCGTGCGCAAGGACTCGAAAGAAAAGATCAAGCAATTGCGCGAGCGCGTCGGAAAGGCGGGCACACGGATCGTTCCGGTGTACGGCGACCTGACGAAACCCTATCTCGGCGTGTCGCCCGCGGACCGAAAAAAACTGCAGGGCAAGATCAGGCATTTCTTTCACCTTGCCGCGATCTACGACCTGAAAGCGGATGCCCGCTCGCAGGAAGAAGCCAACATCGGCGGCACACGCAATGCGGTGCGCCTGGCCGGCTCAATCGACGCCGGGCGCTTTCATCATGCCAGCTCAATTGCGGCTGCGGGCTTGTATCCGGGCATTTTCACAGAGGAAATGTTCGAGGAGGCCATCGGCCTGGATAATCCGTATTTCCGCACCAAGCATGAATCCGAAGGGGTGGTGCGCCGCGAATGCAAGGTTCCCTGGCGCGTCTACCGCCCCGGGATCGTGGTCGGTCACTCCCAAACCGGAGAGATGGACAAGATCGACGGACCCTACTACTTCTTCAAGCTGATCCAGCGTCTGCGCCGCACGCTGCCGCCCTGGATGCCGGCGATCGGATTGGAAGGCGGCCGGATCAACATCGTGCCGGTCGACTTCGTTGCCGCGGCCATGGACCACATCGCGCATCTGCCCCGCCAGGACGGCAAGTGTTTTCACCTGACCGACCCGAAACCCGGGCGTATCGGCAGCGTGCTGAATATTTTTGCGCGGGCCGGCCATGCGCCGCAGATGAGCATGCGTTTCGATGGCCGCATGTTCAATTTCATACCGTCTTCCGTGCGCCAGGGCATGATGATGCTGCCGCCGGTACGGCGAATCTACAACCACGTGCTGAACGATCTCGGCATGCCGCCGGACGTGATGAAGTTCATCAATTACCCCACCAAGTTCGACTGCCGTGACACGCGCCGCCTGCTGAAGGGCACCGGCATCCGCGTACCGCGCCTGGACGATTACGCCTGGCGCCTGTGGGACTACTGGGAACGTCACCTGGACCCCGATCTTTTCATCGATCGCAGCCTGCGCGGCCATGTCGAGGACAAGGTCGTGGTGATTACCGGCGGATCCTCCGGAATCGGAGAAGCCACGGCGCTGATGATGGCCCAGGCCGGGGCGCGCGTGGCGATCATTGCGCGGGACCCGGAAAAACTCAAAGAAGCCGTTGCGACGATCGGTGAGGATGGCTGCATCGTGAAGGGCTATGCCGCGGACGTGACCGAAGAGGAGAGTTGTGCCAAGGTCGTCAAAAAGATCGTCAAGGAAATGGGCGAAATTGAAATACTGGTCAACAGCGCCGGCCGCTCGATTCGCCGCGCCATCGCCGCGTCCTACGACCGCTTTCATGATTTTGAGCGGACCATGCAGGTCAACTATTTTGGCAGTCTGCGCATGATCATGAACGTGCTGCCCGCGATGGAGAAGCGGCGCAAGGGCCATGTCATCAATATTTCGTCCATCGGTGTGCTGTCGAATGCGCCCCGTTTTTCGGCTTACGTGGCATCCAAAGCGGCGCTTGACGCCTTTTCGCGCTGCGCCTCGTCCGAGTTCAGCGATACGGGCGTAAGTTTTACGACGATCAACATGCCGCTGGTGCGTACGCCGATGATCGCGCCGACCAAGATTTACGACAACGTGCCGACGATTTCACCCGAGGAGGCGGCCGCGATGGTCAAGCAGGCGGTGATCTACAAACCGCAGCGCATCGCCACGAGGCTCGGCATATTCGCCCAGGTGCTGCACTCGGTGGCGCCCAAGGTGTCGGAAATCATCATGAACAGCGCATTTCGCATGTTCCCGGATTCAGCGGCCGCCAAGGGCTTGAAAGACCACCAGGCAGCGGCTTCACAGGAACAGGTGGCCTTTGCGAGCCTGATGCGCGGAATCCACTGGTAGGAGAACAAGGTGCTTAAAGTCGGAGACAAGGCTCCGTTGTTTGAACTCGAAGACGAGCGGGGCGAGGTGTTCAGGCTGGCCGATCACGCCGGTGAAAAAGTGCTGCTGGTCTTTTATCCCGGCGACAACACCCCGGTCTGCACGGCGCAGTTGTGCGATTACCGCGACGGCATCGAGGCCTTCGAAGGGCTCGGCGTCAGCGTGGTCGGTATCAGCGGAGATGACGGTAAATCGCACCGGGCGTTTCGTGACAAGCACGACCTGCCGTTCTCGCTGCTCTGCGATCCCGGACAGAAAGTGGCCCGGCAATACGGCGTGAAGGGGCTGCTGGGGCCGAAACGCTCGATTTTCCTGGTCGACGAGAGCGGTTCGATTCCCTACCTGCACGTTGAATCGCTGAGCCTGTTCCGGCGCAAGCGGGACGAACTGCTCTCGGTGATCCAGTCACTGTCCTGAGGCCGGTTTCGTGCGTGAGAGTGGTGCGGACCGGTTCCGGGCCATGCTGGCAAGGAACCACGAGTTGGCGGAGAAGACGCGTTCTGCCGGTTTTCCGCTGGCCGAGTTCGATCTGTTGCAGCGCTGGCAGCTGCAGCGCCTGACCACCACCTTCGATGATCTGTATCGGCGCAAAGGCTATCGTCACGCGGTCGAGTTTTTCGTGTCGGATCTCTACGGCGGCCTGGATTTTCGGGAGCGTGACCAGGAGATGAGCCGGGTGGCCCCGATCATGATCCGTTTCCTGCCGGACAATGCACTGGTGGCGCTGGCCGAAGCGTTCGAGCTGCAGGCGCTCAGCCTCGAATACGATGTGGTGATGGCCGAGTACATGGCGGCCAATGGCATTCGAACGCTCGACATGGCGAGCTACATCGATGTTTACCGGCATTGCAGCGACCGCGCGGGAAGGGAACGCCAGATTTTATTGATCAGCAAGCTGGGCCGTGACCTGAAAGGGCTGGTTCGCAGGCCGCTGGTCAATCGCCTCGTGCGCATGCTTCGCGGACCGGCGCATGCGGCGGGATTCGGCAACCTGCAGGAGTTTCTCGAACTGGGCCTGTCGTCATTCCGTGATCTGGAAGACCCGGTGTATTTCGTCGATACGATTTACGAGCGGGAATGGGCCGCGATGGACCGCCTGTTCGCCGGTGACCCGGACCCCTTCGGATTCAACTGAAACGGCAGCCGAAATGATCGCTGAGGTAGGAAACGATTTCTTCTTCAATCCGTCCCTTGAGGAACATCAGGACGAGGCCAAGTTTCGCCTCGACCCGGATTTCATCTTCGTTAACGGTTATCGTTCCGTTCACGCCGGTGCGGTCGAAACAGATGCGATCATCCTGCCAGTGGTAGGCGATGTCGAATTTCTGTGCCAGGTCTGTCGCCAGTTCATCAGCTGCTGCCTGCGCTTGCTCGCGGCCCAGGGAATGTTGCGCATGCAT
>JASFSI010000251.1:0-3705 GCA_050114495.1 Lysobacterales bacterium
AAGGCCCGGGCAAGCGCAGCCTGCGCGACCGCTACGGCGGCAAGGGCAGCGGCCTGATCTACCTTTCCTACCTCGGTGTCCCCACCCGCGATGGTTTCATCATTCCAAGCGATGTCGCCCGCAGCGGTCTGCACCGCGACCGGCCGCGGGAACTCGAAGCAAAGGTAGGCGAGCACATCGCCCTGCTGGAAGCGGACATACGGCGCGAGGATGGCCAGGCAGTGCGCCTCGGCGATCCTTCCCGCCCGTTGCTGCTGGCCGTGCGCGGCGGCTCGGTCTTTTCGATGCCCGGGCAATTGGAGACGCTGGTCTTCGTGGGCATGACCCGCCCGGTTGTGGAAGCCCTCGCCCGGAGGGACGAATGGTTCGCCTGGGACGCCTTCAGGCGGTTCCTGGCATCCTACGCGGCGTCGCTGTGGCAGCTCGACCTGGAAGAACTGCACCTCGTCGACCAGGCCAAGCTGCGGCACGGCGTGAACAGGAAAATCGACCTGCCTGCAAGCGCGATGAAAGCGGTCGCCGAGCGTTGCCTCGACGTCATCGCGAAGGCCGGTCACCGCTCCGAAATCGAGGCGGCTGTAGAGGACGCTGAACTGCAAGTGCAAAACGCAGTTCGTTCGGTGTGCGAATCCTGGAACGCGCAGCGCGCCGTGCGCTACCGGCGCATCAAGCACCTCAGCGACCGCTGGAACACCGCGGTGATCGTGCAGCAGATGGCCGCGGGCAACCGCAGCAGCCGCGCCGGGTCCGAAGCAGTCGAAACGCAGCTGTCACTGACCGGCGTCATCCCGAGAACGCGGATGCAGGCCAACGGTTTTCGCAGTTTTACCGGCGACATCAAGTTCGGCGCCAGCGGCGACGACCTGGTGGGCGGGCTGGTCGAGGCGGATTCTTTTCAACCCGTTCAGCAGCTGCACGAACTGGCGCCGATGCTGGAACGCCGGATCAACCACGTGAATACGCGTGTGCGCCGGTTCATGGGTACGGATGCCGAGATCGAGTTTACCGTCGAGCGCGGCGTGCTGAGCGTGCTGCAGACGCGCAGCGCGGAAACCGAGCATGTCTTCAAGCCGCGTACGTTCAGTGATCCCGGTGAACCCTGCGGCCGGGGCATTGGCGTGATGGGTGGCGCTTTCAGAGGCCTGGCCGCCTTTGACGAGGCCGATGCCGCGCGACTGGCCGCTTCGCTCGACCGCGGTTCACGGGACGTCGACGGCGTGCTGCTGGTGCTGGAGAACCCGGTTCCGGACGAGATTCCGCTGATCCTGTCCGTCGATGGGCTGATCGCCGCGCGCGGCGGTTCCACCGCGCATGCGGCCGTCGCGGTCAACGGCATCGACGAGAAGCCGTTTTCGGCCGTGCTGGGCGTGCCCCAGCTCAAGGTCCGTGAGCGCAGCGCTCTGCTGATCGGCGAAGACGGGTCGGTGGTCGGCTGCATCGAGAGCGGCGATATCGTGTCGATTCACGGCCAGACCGGCGAACTGTTCCTCGGGTCCCGCGAGATCGTCAGCTGAGGCCTTGAATTCAGTCCATCAGCCCGAGCGTCGTGAGCACGGTCAGCCCGAGCGTGATGGTGACGGGCATCACCAGCGTGGTCAGGGCGATCACCTCGGCGGTCATGTCGTTGCGCCGGGCCAGTTCGCGCGCCATCACGAAGGCGACCATCGCGGTGGGTGAAGCCACCATCAGGAACAGGATGCCCAGGTCCTGGTCGCGAAAACCCGCCTGGACGGCCGCCACCGTTATGAGCGCCGGAAGGATGAGCATTTTCAAAGCCGATGCCCACAGGATATCGGCCCGGCCAGGCCGCATGCGCTTCCATTCCAGCGCGGCGCCGATGCAGATCAGCGCCAGCGGCAGCGCCATGCGCGCCAGGTAGGAGATCGACAATTCAAACAGCTGGGGCAGCGGAAGCTGCAGCTGCTGCCAGGCCAGACCCGACAGCACGCCGAGCAGTATCGGGTTTCGGGCCAGGTTGCGCAGCACGCGTCCGCGGTCGTTGGTCAGCACGATGATCGAGAGCACGTTGTAAGCGATGATCATCGCGGCGACGAACAGGCCGGCGCGCGCCAGCACTTCTTCGCCGTAGGCATTCAGGCACAGCGCGAGTCCGATCATGCCCATGTTGCTGCGAAAGGCGCTCTGCACGAACACGCCGCGTTGTTCCCGCGACACGATCGCGGGAGCGATCAGCCACAGCAGCAGCACCACGATGAAGGTGGCGACGACGCCGAAAGCCGCCAGCGGCAGGTCCTGGTGAAGCGAGAGCGGATTGCTCGCCGTGGCGAGGAACAGCAGGGCGGGCATGCAGACGTTGAACAGGAGGCGGTTGCCGTTCTCGACGAAGGTTTCACCCACCAGCCCGCCGCGCCGGAACAGGTTTCCCAGCAGCAGCACCACGAGGATGGGCGCGGTAATGCTGAACGACGCCCAGAGATTTGCAGCGAAGCCGCTCATGGTTTCGTTCGACCGGCATCACGGGCTGCGGATGATCCCCTTTTAGTCCTTGATTCCTTCGTCATGACCGGGCTTCCTGGTTCTGCATGGTGTACAGTGCGCGAAGCGCCGCCGGGCAGGCGGTGCCGCAAAAGGCAGATTCTAAGGTATTGTGAAACGATGCGCCGGATCGTGATGGCAACCTCTCCCGTGAGTGCCGCGGCCAAAACGCTGCTGCGGTTATTCGTGCTGCTCGTTCTGGCGCCGGGCGCCCCGGCGCTCCTCGGCGCGGATGACCCGCCCAATGTCCTGCTGATCATTGCCGACGACCTCAACGGCTACGGGTTTTTTGACGGCTACCCGGGAACGCTGACGCCCGCACTGGATGAGCTCAAGGCTTTATCGGTGGTGTTTGAGCACGCCTACGCGGCCGCACCGCTGGGTGAGGCCTCGCGGGCGGCGTTTTTCAGCGGGATTTATCCGCATCGCAGCGGCGCCTACCGCAACGGTGCGGATTCATGGGACGAGGTTTTTTCCGCCTTTGAATCGATGCCCGAGCGTTTTCGTCGCGAAGGCTACACGACCTTCGGCGCCGGCCGTGTGCCGGATATCGACAAATCGGACGCCTGGGACGAGGCCGTATCTGACGGCGGACACGAGCCGTTTCCGGCACAGGGCGATTTGCTTGCCGGCGGCGGCGACCGTTTCTGGGGGGTGCAGCCATGGACCGGTCCCGACTCCGACTTTCCGGACACCGTCAATGCCGACGCCTTGATCGAATTTCTGCAGGAAAGCAGCGATCAACCGTTTTTCGCCGTTTACGGGCTGTGGCGCCCGCATGCTCCGTTCACCGCGCCGCGGCGTTTCTTCGATCAGTATGACGTCGAAGCGCTGGAACCGCCGCCGGGTTACCGCGAAGGAGATGTCTACGACATACCGGACGGCGCGCACCGGCTGCTCACCGTGCGCAGCAGCCGCTGGCTTCGAAGCGGCAAATTTCACCCGGACAAGTGGCGACGGGTTCTGCACGGATACCTCGCCGCGACCTCGTTTGCAGACTGGAATATCGGCCGCGTGCTGGCGGCCCTGGAAGAAAGCCGGCATGCGGCGAATACGATCGTCGTATTCTGGTCCGACAACGGCCTTCACCTGGGTGAAAAAAACCACTTCGGAAAAGCCACGCTGTGGGAGCCTGCCCTGCGCACACCGGCCGCCATTCGCTTGCCGGGCAACGTCAACAACGGCCGGGTCGTGGCACAACCCGTCTCG
>JASFSI010000252.1:0-3694 GCA_050114495.1 Lysobacterales bacterium
GTGCTCCTGCTGGAAGGGGCCGGCATTCCTCGAATCACCGTCCGCGCCTGGAATCGCAGCGTCGACTGGACGCGCATGATGGAGAACCTGGCGAATCTGAGCAGCGAGCCAACCGTGCAGCTGGGCGGCGCGCCGGACTCTTGACAACCTGATAGAATCGACTTTCTTCAAAACCACTCTCGGAGCAGCGCGTGGGCAAGTTCAAAATCCTGTTTTTCTCGGTGCTGGCAACCGCCTTGGTGTCCTGCGTGACAATCAACGTCTATTTCCCTTCAGCGGAGGCGGAACGGGCTGCCGAAGCGTTCGTTGAAGAGGTGCTCGGGGAGGAGCGCAACGATGAAGGGGCGCTGCTTGATCCGCTGAACCTGCCGGGTAACGTCATTTACCTGGCGGCCGTCGGTGTGCTCGATTTCGTCGTGCCCAGCGCGGCCGCTCAGCAGCCGGATTTCAAGATCAACACGCCGCAGGTCAATGCCATCAAGCAGCGCATGGCGGAGCGGCAGCGCACGCATCTCAACAGCTGGTTCGACGCGGGCGCCATCGGTTTCACGGCGGACGGGCTGATCAGCGTGCGTGACCGCGCCGCGGTCGGGCTGGATCAACGGCGTTTGCTCGAGCGCGTAGTGGCAGAGGAAAACCGTGACCGCAACGCGGTTTACCGGGAGATCGCCGTGGCCAACGGGCACCCGGAATGGGAAAGCGACGTGCGCGAAACCTGGTCGCGGGAATGGGTGAGAAACGCGCGGCCCGGTTGGTACTTCCAGCGCCCGGACGGCGCGTGGCAGAAAAAGTAGCCCGCGCCGCAGCAACAAGCAACCGTCACCGTACCGCAGCCAGGACCCATGAGCCGTCGCAGACGACGCAAGTTCCCCCGGGAACCCTTTGAGACGACCGTCGAGGACCTCAGTCACGACGGCCGCGGTGTCGCCACGTACGAAGAAAAAAAGGTGTTCATTCACGGCGCGCTGCCCGGGGAGCGCATAACAGCTCGCCTGACCGGTCGCAGGCGCAGCTACGACGAAGGCGAGACGATTGAAATCCTGGAGCCCTCACCGGACCGTATCGAGCCGCGCTGTCCCCATTTCGGCCAATGCGGAGGCTGCTCGCTGCAGCACCTCGACCCCGCCAGGCAGATCGAGTACAAGCAGCGCACGCTGGAACAGAACCTGGCGCGCATCGGCAAGGTCAGCCCCGAAACGATCTGGGAGCCTCTGACCGGGCCGCTGTGGGGCTACCGGCGCAAGGCGCGGCTGTCCGTGCGCTACGTCCACAAGAAAGAGCGCGTCCTGGTCGGCTTTCGGGAACGCTACGGGGCTTTCGTGGCGGATATGAGTGAATGCCATGTGCTCGACCCGAGGGTCGCTTCGGAACTCGAGCCGCTCTCCGCGTGCATTCTCTCGATGGAGGCCAGGCGCAGCATTCCGCAGATCGAGGTCGCCTGCGGTGATAATCAATGCGCCCTGGTTTTCCGTCACCTCGAGTCCTTGTCCGAAACGGATATGGAACGGCTGCGTGAATTTGCCCGTGCCAGCGGCATCGCCGTTCTGCTGCAGCCCGGCGGGCCGGCGACCGTGCATACGCTGGAACCGAAAGAGGTGGACCTGGGTTTCGGTTTTCAGGACCTGGGCGTGGAACTCGCTTTCGGGCCTGCCGATTTCGTCCAGGTCAATGGCGAGATGAACCGGTTGATGGTCGCCCGCGCCCTGGAGTTGCTGGATCCGGGCCCGCAAGACCGGATTCTCGACCTGTTCTGCGGTCTGGGCAATTTTACCCTGCCGATCGCGACCCGCTGCGGCAGCGTCGTGGGTGTCGAGGGCGATACGGAACTGGTGCGCAAAGGCACCGCCAACGCGCAGCGCAACGGCCTGGAAAACGCCGAATTCTTCGCCGCCGACCTGGCGCAGGAACCGGAAGGCGCGCCCTGGCTCAAGGGCGGTTATGACAAGGTCCTCGTGGACCCGCCGCGTTCGGGCGCCGAGTTCATTCTTCCGCACGTGGCGGCCAGCGGCGCACAGCGCCTGGTATACGTTTCCTGCCACCCGGCCAGCCTGGCGCGGGACGCCGGCATCCTGGTCCACGAGCACGGCTTCAGGCTGAAAGGCGCCGGTGTGATGGACATGTTTCCGCACACCGGTCACGTCGAGTCGATCGCCTTGTTCGAGAGGCCCGGAGGCGAAAAATAAATGGCCGGCGGACCGGTATTGATCGGTTTGCCCGGGCCGGGGCTCGACGCGCGGACACGCGAGTGGCTGCAGCACCCGCTGGTAGGGGGTGTCGTGCTGTTCAGCCGCAACTACGAGGGCCGCGAACAGGTCGAGGGACTGGCCGCCGAACTGCGTTCCGCAAGTGATCCGCGCCCGCTGGTTTGCATCGACCAGGAAGGGGGGCGCGTGCAGCGCCTCGACGGCGAGGGTTTTACCCGCCTGCCGCCGCTGGGCGTGCTGGGCCGACTGCATGACTCCGACCCGGTGAAAGCGCTGGACATGGCTTACCGGCACGGGCGGGTCATGGCAATGGAAATGCTCGTTACCGGTATCGACCTGAGCTTCGCCCCGGTCCTGGACCTGGATCGCGGCAGCCGGGTGATCGGGGACCGTTCTTTTTCGGCCGACCCGGAAGTGGTCGTGTCGCTGGGGCGTTCTTACCTGGCCGGAATGCGCGATGCCGGCATGAAAAGCACCGGTAAGCACTTTCCGGGGCACGGTTCCGTGGTGGCCGACTCGCACGTCGATGACGTCAGCGACGACCGCTCGCTGGACGAAATCCGTCAAAGCGACCTGCGGCCGTTTCACGAATTGATGCCGCTGCTGGATTCACTGATGATCGCCCACGTCGTTTATCCCCGCATCGACAGCCTGCCGGCGGGTTATTCAAAAGCCTGGCTGCAGGGTATCCTGCGCGCCGAACTCGGTTACCGGGGCGTGGTGCTGTCGGACGACCTGGGCATGCACGCCGCCCGGGCGGTCGGCAGCGTACGCGAGCGGGTCGAAAACTGCCTCGAAGCAGGCTGCGATATCGTACTGGTGTGCCAGCCTGAAGACACGGAAGCCTTGATGACCGATCCGCCGCAACGACCGCGGGGCGAGGGTTCACCGGTCGAGTCCCTGTATGGCCGGGCGGTGATCGACAAGCAGCAACTGGATGAAGTGAAAAGCGAGGGAATTCGGGAATGGGCGCACTGGCGCAGCAGCCTGGAACGCCTGGGCGCATCCTGGAGTTGAAGGCATGGAACTGATCAACGAGTGGGCGGGAACCGTTGCCGGGTGGGCCGGGCTGCAGCCCTGGGCGTTGACCGTATTCCTGATCGTACTGGGCGCGCTGTTCCTGGATTTCATTCAGCGCCTGGTGATGCGCCGCCTGGGCAAGGTCGTCCGGGAAACGGAGAACAACTGGGACGATGCGGTGTTTGATGCCGCGGTGCGTCCGCTGACCCTGTTGATCTGGCTGCTGGGCATCAGCTTCGCCGCCGGCGTGATGCCGCTGTTCGACGGGTCCGGTGACTTCGGACAAGACCTGGTCGTGCGTATTCGGCAGGTGGGCGTGCTGTACGCGCTGGCCTGGTTCCTGGTCGGGTTTATTCGAAACGTCGAAAACAACATCATCGAGCAGTCGCGGAAGGGCGAGCGCGAGGCGGACCGCACGACGGTGCGCGCACTGGCCCGCATCATGCGCATTACCGTGGTCATCACGGTTT
>JASFSI010000253.1:0-3677 GCA_050114495.1 Lysobacterales bacterium
GAACTGCCGGCCATCACCGAAATCGAGCAGGCGATCGCCCGGCAAAGCTGGGTGGACGAGCCGCGCGAACTGGTCCGCGGTGACGCCGAAGCAGCCATCGCCGGGGCCGCGTTTCGCCTCGGCGGCGAAGTGAACAGCGGCGGCCAGGAGCACTTTTACCTGGAGGGGCACGTTTCGATGGCCGTGCCGCAGGAAGACGGCGACATGCTGGTGCTGTCATCCAGCCAGAATCCCACCGAGGTCCAGCTGCTGGTGGCCCAGGCGCTCAACCGCCTCGGCAACGCCGTGACGGTCGAGGTGCGGCGCATGGGCGGTGCTTTCGGCGGCAAGGAGACCCAGGCCGCACACTGGGCGGTGCTGGCCGCGCTGGCCGCGGACAAGACCGGCCGCCCGGTCAAGATCCGGCTCGACCGGGACGAAGACATGGTCAGCACCGGCAAGCGGCACGAGTTCCGCATTCGTTACGACGTGGGCTTCGACGCCGAGGGCCGCATCGAGGGCGTGGTGATGGACCAGGCCGCGCGCTGCGGCATCGCCGCCGACCTTTCCGGCCCGATCTGCGACCGCGCGATGTTCCACGCCGACAACGGCTACTACCTGCCGAACGCGCACATCCGTTCCTGGCGCTGCCGCACGCACACGGTTTCGAACACGGCGCTGCGCGGCTTCGGCGGACCGCAGGGCATGCTGGCGATGGAGCGCGTGATCGACGCGATCGCGGCGCATCTCGGCAAGGACCCGCTCGACGTGCGCCGGATCAACCTCTACGGCAAGGACGAGCGCAACACCACGCCCTACGGCATGGTGATCGAGGACAACGTGCTGCCGGAACTGCTGGCCGAGCTGGCCGAGCGTTCCGACTACGCGCAGCGCCGGTCCGGGATCGAGGCCTTCAACCGGAACAGCGCCGTGATCAAGCGCGGTATCGCGCTGACGCCGGTCAAGTTCGGCATTTCATTCACCACCGAATTCCTCAACCAGGCCGGCTCGATCGTGCACGTCTACAAGGACGGCAGCATTCACCTGAACCACGGCGGCACCGAGATGGGGCAGGGGCTGTTCATCAAGGTCGCGGCCGTGGTGGCCGATGCCTTCGGCGTCGGCATCGACCGGGTCAAGGTCAGCGCCACGCACACCGGCAAGGTGCCCAACACCTCGCCCACCGCGGCCTCGTCCGGCAGCGACATGAACGCCATGGCGGCGCGGGACGCGGTGGACAGGATCAAGCGGCGATTGATCCGGTTCGCTGTCGATACCTACGGTGTCGCCGAGGACGAGGTGGTCTTTGAAAAGGGCCGGGTGCGGATCGGCCCCGAGGAAAAGACGTTTGCCGATTTCGTGCTGGAAGCCTACCTGGCGCGGGTGTCGCTGTCCTCGACGGGTTTTTACCGCACACCGAAAATCCATTTCGACTGGGAGACGGCCAGCGGCCGTCCCTTCTACTACTTTGCCTACGGCGCAGCAGTCACAGAAATCGAGCTGGATACGCACACCGGAGAGCACCGCATGCGGCGCGTGGATATCCTGCACGATGTAGGCCGCTCGCTGAACCCGGCCATCGATCGCGGCCAGATCGAGGGCGGCTTCATCCAGGGGGCGGGCTGGCTGACTTCAGAAGAACTGTGGTGGGATGAAGTCGGCGCCCTGCGCACGGTTTCACCCTCGACCTACAAAATCCCGACCGCCGGTGACATGCCGGGCGTTTTCAACGTCGATATCTGGCAGGAAGGCTGCAATCGCGAGCCCACGATCTATCGCTCCAAGGCCGTCGGTGAGCCGCCGCTGATGCTGGCGATTTCCGTGCACAGCGCGATCTGCCAGGCCATCGCGAGCGTCACCGGGCGGCACCCGGACCTCGACACGCCGGCCACGCCGGAACGCGTCCTTATGACGATACAGAATGAAAAAACATGAATGAAAAGAAATTGATACAAGAACTACCGAAGGCAGAACTTCATATTCATATCGAGGGAAGCCTGGAGCCGGAACTGATGTTCGAACTGGCGCAGCGAAACGGCGTCGGCTTGCCCTACGACAGCGTGGAAGCCATCCGCGCCGCCTACGATTTCGGCTGCCTCCAGGATTTCCTGGACCTGTACTACCAGGGCATGTCGGTGCTGCTCACCGAACAGGATTTCCACGACCTGACCTGGGCCTACCTGCTGCGCTGCCGCGCGGACCGGGTGGTGCACACGGAACTCTTTTTCGATCCGCAGGGGCATACCGAGCGGGGCGTCGCCTTCGCTACCGTGTTCGAGGGCATCTGGTCGGCGCTGGAACGCGGCAGGGCGGAGCTGGGCATCAGCAGCAAGGTCATCATGTGCTTCCTGCGCCACCTCGACGAAGCAGCGGCGTTCGCAACCCTGGAGCAGGCCACGCCGTTCCTGGACCGGATCGAGGGCGTCGGCCTGGATTCCTCCGAGCTGGGGCATCCGCCGAACAAGTTCCTGCGCGTGTTCCGCAAAGCGGCGGAACTCGGTTTGAAACGCGTTGCGCATGCCGGCGAAGAAGGGCCGCCGGAATACGTCTGGCAGGCCGTGGAGGGGCTGGAGGTCGACCGGGTCGACCACGGAAACCGGGCCCTGGAAGACAGCGCCCTGGTCGAGAAGCTGGTGCGGGAAAACAGGCCGTTGACGGTGTGCCCGCAGTCCAATCTCCGGCTTGCCGTCGTTTCCCGCCTGTCCGAACACCCCATTCGCGAAATGCTGGCCAGAGGCATGATGGCTACCGTCAATTCCGACGATCCGGCTTATTTCGGTGCTTACGTCAACGACAATTTTTTCGCGCTGGTGGATGCCGTGGATCTTCAGGCCGATGAAATTTTGACCCTGGTTCGAAACAGCTTCGAGGCGTCTTTCCTGGACAAGGAGAGCAAGCGCGCGCACCTCGAAACCGTCGAGGCGTGCCGGGCGCGCCTGCTGGACTGATTCGAAGGTGGTGAGGCCGGGCCGATTTGAACCAATCCGCCGCGGCGGCCGTCCGATGGATACTGATGCTCTATAAACTGGCCGCGGATTCCGTCTTTCTCATCCATCTCGCCTTCGTGGGCTTCGTCGTGCTGGGCGGTATCGCCGTGTGGAAGTTTCCGCGGCTGGCCTGGCTGCACCTGCCGGCCGTGGCCTGGGGCGCGGCGATCGAGTTCATGGGCTGGATCTGTCCGCTGACACCCTGGGAGCAATCGTTGAGGCGCCTTGCCGGCGAGAACGGTTATTCCGGCGGCTTCGTGGAACACTACCTCGTGCCGCTGCTCTACCCGGAGCAACTCACGCGGGCGGACCAGGTGCTGCTCGGTGTGCTCGTGCTGGCGCTAAACGTCACGGCCTATGCGCTGATTCTGCGCCGGCACCGCAGGCGGGCCGAATGATCAGAGGCCGAGCCGGAAATACGAGGCGTAAAACAGGATTCTGCCGATGAATTCCTGGACGACGCCCAGGATCAGCAGCGGGTAGATCCAGCCGGAATGGTCCGGCGCGAAGGCTGCTCCCGGCTGCAGCAGCAGCACCGCGATGCCCAGGGCCGTGAGCAGCAGCACGCCCCCGCGGGCGAGGAACCCTCCGCGCAGCATGCCGTGTCTGAATGCGGGGCCCCGGAACCCGGTATGCATTTTTTCCAGTCTGCGCTGGTTCGCCAGGCCGGTGCCGGCTTCCAGCAGCAGCGTTGCCAGCCATGTCGCTGCG
>JASFSI010000254.1:0-3676 GCA_050114495.1 Lysobacterales bacterium
TCGCAGCGAAGCCGCCCTCTACGGCCGGCCGGGACCGCTTGCACCCGAAAAACAGCGGCTCGTGGACCTGCTCCTGTCGAGGCTGACCGGCGTCATGCAGGCCAGCGCCAGCAAGTACGTGATGCTGCATGCGCCACGCGACGCGCTGGACAGGATCACCGAATTGCTGCCGGGGGTGGAGCACCCGTCCCTGATGCCGCTGGAAGGTTCGGACCGTGTCGCCGTGCACGCGGTGTGCGGAGAAACGGTATTCTGGGAGCACCTCGAAGCGCTCAAGGCCGCCGGTGCGTCCGCCATCCTGGTCCTGCCGGTCGAGAAGATGCTGGCCTGAGGACGGTTCCGGATGCTCCATTCATTGAAAATCAGCCAGTGGTCCGAACTCGATCGCGAGCAGCGCCAGCGCCTGCTGCACCGCCCGGCGCTGAATCAGACCGGTATCGGCGACTCGGTCGCGGCCATCATTCAGCGCGTGCGCCGCGATGGCGACGCCGCGCTGGAAGCCTTGACGCAGGAACTCGACGGCTGCCGGCCGTCATCGCTGGAAGTAACGGCGGAGGAAATCTCCGCGGCTGAGCAGCGCATCGATGACGATCTGAGGCGCGCCATCGAGGATGCCGCCGAGCGCATCCGCGGTTTCCATGGTGCAGACCGGCCGCAGGATGGACGCCTGGAGACCGCGCCCGGGCTCGTCTGCCAGGTTCGCTACCAACCGCTTTCACCGGTCGGATTGTACATTCCGGGCGGCAGCGCGCCGCTTCTGTCCACCGTGATGATGCTGGCGATACCGGCCCATCTGGCGGGCTGCGAGCAGGTGATCATGTGTTCTCCGCCCGCCGCCGATGGACGCATTGCCGACGAGGTGCTGGCGGCCGCTGCGCTGTGCGGGGTCGGCCGCGTGTTCTGCGTCGGCGGCGCCCAGGCGATCGCCGCGATGGCTTACGGAACGGACAGCCTGCCCCGCTGCGCCAAGATCTTCGGGCCCGGCAACGCCTGGGTCACCGAGGCCAAGCAGCAGGTTTCACAGGACCCGCAGGGTGCTGCCGTCGACATGCCGGCCGGACCTTCAGAGGTGCTGGTCATCGCGGACGGAACGGCGGACCCGGTTGCCGTGGCCTGGGACCTGATGTCCCAGGCGGAGCACGGCCCGGACTCCCAGTCCATTCTCCTGACCGACGATGACACGCTCGCCGCGCAGGTCATCGACGCGCTGCGGGAATTGGCGCCGCAGCTGCCGCGCCGCGAAATCCTCGAGCGCTCCCTTTCCGCTTCGCGCTTCATCTGCGTGGACAGCTTGGAACAGGCGATTTCGATTTCAAACGGCTACGCGCCCGAACACCTGATCATCAACACCGAAGACGCCGCAGCGCTGGCCGACAGCGTGCGCAACGCGGGCTCGGTTTTCCTGGGGCCCTGGACACCGGAATCGCTGGGCGATTATTGCTCCGGCACCAACCACGTGCTGCCAACCTATGGCTGGGCGCGCTCCCACGGTGCGCTGGGCACCGGCGATTTCATGCGGCGCATGACCTTCCAGTCGGCCAGCCGCGAAGCGCTCGCACGGGTCGGCCCCACGGCCGAAAAGCTGGCCGAAGTCGAAGGGCTGGAAGCACACCGGATGGCGGTCCGGGCGAGGCTGCGGCAATGAACGTCGAACAGCTTGCGCGGCCCGAAATCGTGGCCATGAAACCCTACTCCTCGGCGCGCCGGGAGGCGCCGGGCGAAGGCGTGCTGCTGAACGCCAACGAGGCGCCCTGGCCGCTGCTGGATATCGAGGGCCGGCTGAACCGCTACCCGGATCCCCAGCCGGAACGACTGCTCGAACGCCTGGCACGCCTGTACGGCACCGAAGAACGTTTCCTGCTGGTGACGCGGGGCAGTGACGAGGGCATCGACCTGCTGACGCGCGTATTCTGCCGCGCGGGACAGGACGCCATCCTGCAGTGCCCGCCCGCTTTTGGCATGTATCGCATCGCCGCCCAGACGCAGGGCGCGGATGTCGTCTCCGTGCCGCGTCGCGACGACGACTTTTCACTCGACCAGGACGGGGTCCTGGAAGCCCTGGATTCCGATGCACGGATCAAGCTGGTCTTCCTGACGTCACCATCAAACCCGACCGGCGACGTGTTGCCCCCGGGTTTTCTTGAATCGGTGCTGAAGCGCACGCGCGGCCGTGCCCTGGTGGTGCTGGACGAAGCCTACGCCGAGTTCTGCGGTCAGCCGTCCGCCGTGCCCCTGGTGAAGGAGCACGAGCACCTCGTCGTGCTGCGCACGCTCTCCAAGGCCTGGGCCGCGGCCGGGCTGCGCTGCGGTACGGTCATCGCCCGTCCCGCCGTCATTTCCCTGCTGCGCCGGGTGATCGCGCCCTATCCGCTGCCCTCTCCGGTGGTATCCATCGCGCTCGCCATGCTCGAAGACGACCGGCTAAAAGAACAGCAGGACCTGCTGCGCCAGCTGCGCGACAACAAGGAACAGCTGCTGAAGATGCTGCGTGACCGCCCCTTCATCAAGCAGATCTTCGCCGGCGAGGCCAACTTCGTGCTGCTGCGGGTCGAGGACCCTGGCGGTCTGCTGGACTTCTGCGCCGCGCGCGGCCTGATCCTGCGCGGGTTTCCGACCGATCCGGCGCTGCACGACTGCATTCGCATTTCCGTTGGCTCTGGCAGCGACATGGAGCAACTCGAGCAGGCGCTCAAAGAATGGGAGAGTAAAGCATGACCGGGACAAAACGCAGAATCCTGTTCATCGACCGCGACGGAACCCTGATTACCGAGCCGCCCGACCAGCAGGTCGATTCGCTGGAAAAGCTGGGCCTGGTTCCGGGGGTGATCCCGGCCCTGCTGAAGCTGGCCGAAGCGGGTTACGAATTCGTCATCGTCAGCAATCAGGACGGGCTCGGGACCGAGGCCTACCCTTTCGAGGATTTCGAAGCGCCGCAGCGCAAAATGCTGGAGCTGTTTGCTTCGCAGGGCATCGAATTCTCCGACGTGCTGATCGATGAGCACTTCGAACACGAGAATTCACCCAACCGCAAGCCCGGAATCGGCATGGTGCTGCCCTACCTGAAGTCGGGCGAACTCGACCTCGAGGACTCCTGGGTCATCGGCGACCGGGAAACCGATCTGGAACTGGCCGAAAACATGGGCATCGGCGGCTTTCGCCTGCAGCCCGGGCCGGAAACCTGGGAAAGCATCGCGCACCGCTTGCTCAACCGCCCGCGCCAGGCCCGGGTCAAGCGCCAAACCCGCGAGACCGACATAAGGGTGTTTGTCGACCTCGATGCGCCCGGAACCAGCGAGGTGTCCACCGGCATCGGCTTTTTTGACCACATGCTGGACCAGCTCGCTTCGCACGGCGGCTTTCGGCTGGAACTGAAATGCCAAGGCGACCTGGAAATCGACGAGCACCATACCGTCGAGGATTGCGCGCTGGCCCTGGGCCAGGCGTTGAACCAGGCGCTGGGCGATCGCCGCGGCATCGGCCGTTACGGATTCTGCCTGCCGATGGACGAGTCCCTGGCGCAGGTTGCCATCGATCTTTCCGGTCGCCCTGCCGTGCAATTCGAAGCGACCTTCCCGCGCGACAGCGTGGGCAACCTCTCGACCGAGATGGTCCGGCACTTCTTCCAGTCACTGAGCCAGATGCTGGGCGCCGCCATCCACGTGCAGGTCAGCGGAGA
>JASFSI010000255.1:0-3674 GCA_050114495.1 Lysobacterales bacterium
GCACTGGGTGCACACGCCGTGGCCGCGCAGCGTATTCCCGGCGCTTGAAATGGTTGCGGAGGTTCCTTTCGACACGGCTTCCGGTGAGGATTCCGTGCAGTGGTCGATACTGCCGCAGGCGCGCATCGGGATCTCGAAGCGTGGGCACGTCGCCCTCAATGTCGGCGTGGAACTGCCGCTGAACGAGCGTGACCGTTACGACTGGCAAGCCTACGTGTACCTGATCTGGGATTTTGCGGACGGCGGCTTCTTCGAGGCCTGGTAGCGGGACCCGGCGCCCTGCCGCTGTCATGGCCGGCATGATGCAAACGCTCGCCCGTTACCTGCTCTGCCTGCTGGTGTTCAACCTGGCGGCCTGCAGTTCCATGCAGGCCGTCGACCTGCAGCGCGCGGTCCAGACGTCCAACGCCCGCGGGGTCGAATACGGACGCCTGGTGGACGTGCGGATGCTCGACGGGGAACGGGCGAAGTTCCGGGTGACCGAGATGAATGACCAGGGGATCGGCAACGGCGACGCGTTTTACCGTTTTGCCGACATGGAAAGCCTGAAGGTCGAAAACCCGAATTCAAATTCCAGCGAGGAAACCGTGACCTGGGTCCTGGGCGTCATCGGGTTCATCGCCCTGATCGTGCTTGCCGTCAATTCCGACTCGGTCAGGGTCTGCAGTCCGGGGCCCTGCCCCGAAGATCAATAAGGTTCAGGGTACAGGCTGGCCGTTACGGGCTTCCAGCAGCCGGTACCAGTCTTCACGCCGGTAGTCGATTTTCAGCGCTTTTTTCGCCGCGGCGATGCGCTTTGGCCGGGTCGAGCCGATCAATGGCTGGATGCCTGACGGGTGTTTCAGCAGCCAGGCCAGCGCCAGGACCCATTTCTCCACGTCGTAGCGGGCCGCCTGCCGGGCCAGTTCGGCCTCGATGCGCGCCTCGTCCCCGGCCTCGAACGTATTTCCCCACGCGGGGTAGGCGACGCCACCCAGCGGGCACCAGGCCTGGGGCGTAATGCGTTGCTGCTGGCACTGGTCCAGCGTGCCGTCCAGCAGGGCGTCGACAGCGTGAAGGTTGATTTCCACCTGGTTGACGAGCAGCGGGCGCGTGCATTGCGACTGCAGCAGGCTCAGCTGCGACGGACGAAAATTGCTGACGCCGAAATGGCGGACCTTGCCGTTTTCGTACAGGGTCTCGAAGGCGGTGGCCACCTCCGCCGCATTGAACAGGTAGTCCGGGCGGTGCAGCAGCAGCAGGTCGAGGCAGTCGATGCCCAGGCGCTGCAGCGAGCCCTCGACGCTGTCGACGATGTGCTGGAAGGAAAAATCGTAGCGCCCGGGATCGCCGGCATCGGGCTCATCTTTCCAGCGGATGCCGCATTTGCTGGCAATCATGAGCTCCTCACGCCGCCCGGGTGATTCACGCAGCCACTCCCCGAACAGCGATTCGCATTCACCCCGCCCATAAATATCGGCATGGTCAAAAAGATCATAGCCGGCCTCGAACGCGGCGCTCA
Organism: Lysobacterales bacterium; assembly: GCA_050114495.1. Lineage (GTDB taxonomy): Bacteria > Pseudomonadota > Gammaproteobacteria > Xanthomonadales > SZUA-36 > JABDPF01. Next base: position 1,502 of record JASFSI010000255.1, read on the forward strand.
GTGCCTGCTTGCCTCTTGCGCGGTCCGAAGCGGAACCGTCGCCGGCGATACGCATGCAGCCGTAAACGAGACGCGAAGCTTTCAATTCGCTTTGACCCAGTCGGATGTACTGCATCGTTCCGGTCCTTTGCTAGCCGCGGGCCAGCATCCACTTGCGCAGGCGGTTTGAATCGCCGAACGGGGTCAGCTTGCCGTAGGAGTTCAGGAACACGATGGAAACCTGCTCGCCCTCGATCGTGGCCCGCATCACCAGGCAACGGCCTGCTTCCATGATGTAACCGGTTTTGCTGACATCGATGGACCAGTTGCGGTTTTTCAGCAGCCGGTTCGTGTTGCCGTAAATCAGCGGGCCCCTGTTGGCGTAGGGGCGGACTTCCAGTCGCGTCGTCGTGCTGGCCTTGCGAATCAGCGGGTATTCGTGGGCGGCTTCCACCATCTTCACGAGGTCGGCCGCCGTCGACCGGTTCTCCACACTCAGGCCCGCGGGGTCGGCAAAATGGGAATCATGCATCCCGAGCTGTTTCGCCTTTTTGTTCATTTGCTCGACAAAGGCCGCCGAGCCGCCGGGAAAGGTTCTTCCGAGCGCGGTCGCAGCGCGATTCTCCGAGGCCATCACCGCCAGCATGATCATCTGTTCGCGGCTGAGCGTGGCGCCGTACTCCAGCCTCGAGCCGGTGAGCTGGACCAGGTCGCGGTCGGCCTTGGTCACGGTGATTTTTTCGGACAGGTTGAGGCCCGAATCGATGATGACCATCGCGGTCATCAGCTTGGTGATGGAGGCAATCGGGCGAACCGTGTTTTCATCCTTGCCGTAAATAACCGTGCCGTCGTCGCTCACCACCATGGCCGACGCGGAGCGCAGGCCGGGGCTGCCGTCCAGGCTGGCGAAACGTGAAGCCTGCGCTGACGCGGTGAGGCCGAGTACCAGGGCGCCCGCGAGCAGCCACCTGAAAACCATTCCTTTCATTCAAAACTCCGTACAGTCGCCACCATGGCTAGCGGTAAAGTTCGTTGACGACCGGGATCAACGCGACCGTCAGGGCCTCGGCGTAAACGCTGCGCCGCGTCAGGCGGTCGTCGGTCAACAGGCCGAAAGCCCCGCCGGCATGCTTGCTGCCGGAAGTCTCGAACACGCGATCGTTGGCTTCGCCCAGTTCCATGCCGGCCATCACCAGCTCCTGCACCGCGGGGGGCAGGGGCAGCGTGACCGTTCTGGCGCTGCCGCTGCGTCCGCTGGCGGCGCGAACCGCGACCCAGGCGAACGTTACCATCGCGCTGTCGACGAGGTCCACGCCGCCCTCGAAGCCCACCCAGAAATCCGCATCCGGCCTGGCCTCGGCGGCGCCGCGAACCCGGTTCCATGCGCCCTGGCGGGTCGTTGCATCTGAAAAAGGCTGGTCGTCCACGCCCGAAACGACGGAAACCGCGGTAAATACGAGGTTTTCTCGTGAAAACCGGGCTTCGAAGGCATCCTGCGCTGCCGCCCGCTTTACCGGGTTTTTCGATGCGATGACGATTTCCATGGAAGCTGTTTGCCTGCCTGAATTGCTGCGTAGCATACCGGATATTGATCGACTGATAAAAAATGCTATCATTGATAGCACTTTATCAGCCGTTCACCCCGGAGGCATCATGGCCAACCTGATCGTTCGCAACCTGAACCCGCGCATCGTCGCGGCATTGAAGCAGCGCGCCGCCCGGCACGGGCGCAGCGCCGAGGCCGAGCACCGCCTGCTGCTGGAATCGGTGCTGATACACCCGTCCCGCATGACGTTTGCCGAAGCCGTCGCCACCCTGCCGAATGTCGGCAAGGACGAAGATTTCACGCGCAAGGAGAGCAAAAACGCTTAAGCCATGTACCTGGTCGACACCGACGTCCTGAACGAGGCGCGGAAACAGTCGAAAGCAAATCCGGGTGTCAGGGAATTTCTTCGCAACGCGGCCAGCAGCCGCGCGCCCCTCTACCTCTCGGTCGTCACGATCGGCGAGTTTCGGCGCGGTATCGAACGGATCCGGGCCCGCGGGGAAAGCAGCGAAGCCGTGCGGATGGAACGCTGGCTGGAGCGCATCCTGGACGAGTACCCGGACCATATCCTGGGCTTTGACAGCGAGGCTGCACAGCTCTGGGGTGCATTGCGCCTGCCCCGTGATTTCGACACGCTGGACCGCCAGA
>JASFSI010000256.1:0-3672 GCA_050114495.1 Lysobacterales bacterium
CGGCCGGCCTGCCGGAACCGCGGCAGCCGGACTACGTGCCGGCCCTGCTGGACGAAATCGTTCCGTTGCTGAAGGCGAGCAACGGCCGCGCCTTCCTGCTGTTTACCTCGCACCGGTCGCTGAAGCTCGCCGCGTCGCTGCTGGCCGAACGGGTCGACTACCCGCTTTTCGTGCAGGGCGAACAGTCGCGCAGCCTGCTGCTGGAAGGCTTTCGCCGCTCCGGTGACGGCATTTTGCTGGGCTCGGCCAGTTTCTGGGAGGGCGTGGACGTGATCGGCGAAGCGCTTTCGCTGGTCGTCATCGACAAGCTCCCCTTTGCCGCGCCGGACGACCCGGTCATCGAAGCCCGCAGCGCCTCGCTGCGCCGCAACGGCGGCAACCCGTTTACCGGGCTGTTTCTGCCGCAGGCGGTTATCGCACTGAAGCAGGGCGCCGGGCGCCTGATCCGGGATGTAAACGACCGCGGCGTGCTGGTCATCTGCGATCCGCGCATCGCCACGCGGTCCTACGGCGCCGTTTTTCTTGAAAGCCTGCCGCCGATGAAACAGGCTTTGAGCAGGGAAGAAGCGGCCGCGTTCCTGCGCTGAAAAAGCGGGATCAAGGCAAGTCGGTTACCCTGACCCCTCTCTTGAGAGATTGCGAGATGAAACGACTACTGGCCATAGAAACATCCGCGGAAACCTGTTCCGTTGCGCTCGAGTTCGACGGCGACGTACGGGAATCTTTCGAGCACGCGCCGATGAAGCACGCGGAGCTGATCCTGCCGGCGGTGAACGCCTTGCTGGACGCGGCCGGCGTGCGCATGCCCGATCTCGATGCGATCGCTTTCGGGCGGGGGCCGGGCAGCTTCACCAGCCTGAGAATCGGTATCGGCGTGGTGCAGGGGCTGGCCTGGGGCGCCGATATCCCGGTCGTTCCGGTTTCTTCGCTCGCCGCGGTGGCGCAGGGTGTGCTCGACGGCATCGACAACGACAGCCGCATCCTGGTGGCGATGGATGCGCGCATGGGCGAGGTTTTTCATGGCGAGTTCGTGAAGGGGTCCGGTGCAACCGTCGTGGCGGCCGGAGATGAAGGCGTGTGCGCTCCTGGGGATTTGAGCATGGCCGGAGCGTGGATAGCGGCGGGCAACGGTTTCGAGCGTTTCGAGGCGCTGGAAGGCCTGGCGCGCGATGCGCTTGCCTGCCGCAGCGACGCCTGGCCGCGCGCATCGGCCGTGCTGCAGTTGGCGCATGCCTGGCTGCTGGAGAACGAGGCGCTGCCGGCGGGCATGGCGCAGCCCGTCTACATTCGCAACAACGTGGCGGAGCGTCCGGCCCGGGCCTGATCAGCCGCCGATCAGAACGTAGGTCGCCAGGCCGATAAAGGCGACGATCCCGATGACGTCGGTGACGGTGGTCAGAACCACTCCGCCTGCGAGCGCCGGGTCGATGGACATTTTCTTCAGGATGCCCGGGATCAGCGCCCCGGCCAGCGCGCCGGCCACCAGGTTGAGCAGGATCGCCGCGGCCATCACGATTCCCAGCGGGATATCCTTGTACCAGACGATCGCGATGGCGGCGACGACGATGGAAAACAGCAGCCCGTTCAACAGTCCCACCGCCAGTTCCCGGCGCAGCAGGGCGGGCGCGTTGCTGCCGCTGACCTGGCCGGTGGCCATGCCCCGGATCATCAGGGTGAGTGTCTGCGTGCCCGCGATACCTCCCATGCTCATCACGATCGGGAACAGCACCGCGGTCGCCACGATCTGGTCGAGCGTGGGTTCGAATGCGTAAAGCACCATCGCGGCCAGGATGGCAGTCACGAGGTTGACGCCGAGCCAGATCCAGCGTCGCCGCGCGGACTGGGCGATCGGGGCGAACATGTCCTCGTCTTCGTCCAGGCCTGCGCTGGCCAGTATGCTGTGCTCCGCTTCCTCGCGGATGACGTCGACGACGTCGTCGATCGAAATCCAGCCCAGCAGGCGGTTGCCTTCGTCGACGACGGGTGCGGTCACCAGGTCGTGGTGTTCGAATTCCATGGCCACCTGCTTGGCCGGCATCGAGACCGGGATCGCTTTCAGCGACGTGTCCATCAGGTCGCCCACGGTGGAATCCGGTTCCCGAGTCAGCAGGTCGGACAGCTTGAGGCTGCCCAGGTAGCGGTTGTTGCGGTCGATGACCCACAAGAGGTCGAACACCTCCGGCAGTCCCTCGCGCATGCGCAGGTAGCGCAGGACGACGTCCAGCGTCACGTCCGCCCGCACGGAGAGGAAGTCCGGGTCCATCAGGCCGCCGGCCGAGTCCTCGGGGTAGGACATGACCTGCGCCAGGCGCACGCGGTCCTGGTGGTCCATGGCGTCCAGCACCTTGGTCGTCACCGCGTTCGGAAGGTCGTCCAGGATGTCTGCGAGGTCGTCGAGCTCGAGGTCGCCCACCGCCGCGACCAGGTCTTCGGGCGCACTTCCGCGAATCAGCGTCGTGCGCACCTCGTCGTTCACGTCGACCAGCACGTCACCGTCCAGTTCGGGATCGGTCATCTCCCACACGGCCAGGCGCTTGGTGATCGGCAGGGATTCCAGCAGGTCACCGATTTCGGCGGCGGACAGGTTGGTCAGCAGTTTTCGCACCTGGAACTGCGTGCCGGAGTCGAGCGCCTCGGAAAGCCGTTCAAGGTGGCGCGCTGTTTTTTCTTCGTGTTTTGTATCGGCCATGACGGTTCCCCCGTGATTCGTTGCGCCCGCGCATTATACAGCCTGCAAATGACCGAATTAATATCGGGCATCGCACCGTGCATGCCGCGCAGGGTGGAATGGGTCGGTGCGGCCGATCAGGCGGCAAAGAACGAGGTATTCAGGCCTGCGAGTCGTCCAGCGTTTCAAGCAGGGATTTGCGCTGTTCGCTCGAATCGTCGAGCCAGCGTGTCAGCGCCGCGGCCGCCTTTGCAATGTTCGTCGAGAGAATGACCTGCTTGACCTCCAGCAGGCGGCCGGGAAACATCGAGAAATCCCTCAGTCCCATGGCCAGGAGCAGGCGGGTGTAGCGCCGGTCACCCGCCGCTTCACCGCAGACCGATACCGGCAGGTTCAGTTTCGAAGCGTCGCGGAACACGCGCAACAGAAGCTGGATCACGCCCGGATGCTGCAGATCGTAGAGATGGGCGACCTGTTCGTCCACGCGGTCCGCGGCGAGGGCGTACTGCAGCAGGTCGTTGGTGCCGATCGAGATGAAATCCAGGTGTCGGCTCAGTTCCGGAATCGCCAGCGCGGCGGCGGGTACTTCGATCATGGCGCCGACCGGCAGGTCCGGATCGAACGGCAGCCCGTCCCGTTTCAGTTCGTTTTTTGCCTCTTCGATCAGCGAGCGGACCTTGGCCATTTCCATGACCGAGGTCACCATCGGGACGAGGCAGCGAACCGGCCCCGCCGCGCCGGCGCGCAAAATGGCGCGCAACTGCAGTTTGAAGCGGTTCGAGTCGCGCAGGCACAGGCGGACGGCGCGCAGGCCGAGTGCCGGGTTGGCGTTTCTCAACGGCTCCGTCAGGCCTTCCATTGCGGGCATTTTGTCCGCTCCGAGATCGAGCGTGCGGATCGTCAGCGGTTTGCCCCTCAAAGCCTGGACGGCATGCAGGTATTCCTCGTACTGCTCGTCCTCTGCGGGCGGTGGGCCACCCATGAACAGGAACTCCGTGCGATAC
>JASFSI010000257.1:0-3670 GCA_050114495.1 Lysobacterales bacterium
GACGACCCTGCCGCCGGCGCGGTGAAAGGCTTCCAGCGTGCTGCGCAGCGGTTCCATGTCTGCCGAACCCGGCGCGCCCCTGAATTTCACGGTACCGATACCCACCGCCGGTACCCGGATTCCACTGGACGGAATGGTCACGTCGATCCGGCTGACCGGTCCCGCGGCTGCCGGATTGAAGCCGGCGAACGCCGCCAGGCCGGCGCCGGCGCTGATTCGAATCCACTCCCTGCGTGTCAGTTTCATGTCTTCTCTCCCTGTTTGCTCGCCAGTTCTTCCTCGCGCCGCCCCAGGCGCAACGCCAGCAGCGCCCACAATCCGGCCACCGGCGCCGAGACCAGCGCAATGGCGCCGATCGACAGCCCCACTGCCGCCAGGCCCGTGTAGATCCAACCGCTGACGAGATCGCCCCCGCGGTAGACCGCCGCGTCAAGAAACGGCTTGGACTTGTACTTCGCCTCTCTTCCCAGCACCGTCCACAGCATTTCCCGGGCCGGCTTGGTCAGCCCGTAACGCCCGGCGCGGTAAATCACCTGCACCACCACGAGCACGGCCAAGGTCGGGTACAAACCGAGCGCCACGAAACCGGCGGCCATCACGACCGGTACGATCGCCAGCGTCAGGCCGACGCCCAGCCACTTCACGATACGCGCGGTGAGATAGACCTGGAACAGGATGGTCAGGAAGTTGACGGCCCAGTCCATCTTGGCCAACAGGGCGCGGCGTTCGCCGCGGTCGGCGATGGCGTCGTAGATCAGGGCGGACTGCTGGAAATAGAGCACCGTGGAAACGAAGGTCATGACCAGGATGAAGAAGGCGATTCCCATCAGGTAACGCGAAGCGAACACGGCCTTCATGCCTGCCCAGGCACTGCCGCCAATCGCCCTGCCCGCCTCGCCCGGGTTTTTCACGTCCCCGGTGGCGAAGCGGCGGTGCAGCACGAGCGCGCACCAGGAAGCGAGTTCCAGCGGTATGCAGGCGATCAGCAGCAGGGCGAACACCGGCACGACCGTGGCCAGCGCCGCGGTGATGGTCGAGCCCAACATCGCGCCCACGGAACTGCCCAGCGCGATCGTCGCGAACAAGCGCTTGCCCTGCTCGTTGCTGAAGCAGTCGGCAATGAAACCCCAGAAGACGGTGACGACGAACAGCGCAAAAACACTGGTCCAGACGTAAAAAACACGATCGATCCAGGGCCGGGCGGTTTCAGGCAAAAATACGAGGCTCAGCCAGAACGCGACGAGGCAGGCGATGAAAAAGCGGTTGGCCAGCGGCACGAACACGCCGCGCGACCACCGGGATGCCACCCAGGAGTACAACGGAACCGCCAGCATCATCACGAAAAAGACCGCGGTCCACAAAAGCTGCAGGTTGCGGCTGTCCGCCGCGCCGATCTCGTCCCGCACGGCGCGCAGAATGTAGTAGGACGACATGATCAGGAAGCCGTAGGCGATGCTCCACAGCAGCCCCTTGAGTTCGCTTTCGCTACGAATATCGACAAATTTTCCGATCAATTTTTTCATGAATCGATTCTCATCGGGCTGATCAGGCTGCGCTGACGTATCGCAGCACGGTACACCGGAGCGGTGTTCAAAAACAAGAATCACGCCTCACTGGATCGTACGAATGGTGTACCATTTATGGTTCTGGGATGAACATGGAACGAGCGGCATTCACAAGCCGCAGACTACGGGGTACAGCATGAAAGCGTTGGTCAAACGGGAGGCCCGCAAGGGCATCTGGATGGAAGACGTGCCCGCACCGGAAGTCGGTCTCAACGACGTTCTGATCAAGGTGAAAAAAACCGCCATCTGCGGCACGGACCTGCACATTTACCTGTGGGACGAATGGTCCGCCAGGACCATACCCGTGCCCATGGTCATCGGCCACGAATTCGTCGGCGAGATCGTCGAAGTCGGCGACAACGTGAACGACTTCGAACCCGGCCAGATCGTCTCTGGCGAAGGCCATGTCGTCTGCGGCCGCTGCCGCAACTGCATGGCCGGCCGCCGCCACCTCTGCGCGCACACCTCCGGAATCGGCGTCAACCGTCCCGGCGCGTTTGCCGAGTACATCTCGCTGCCGATGTCCAACGTCTGGGTGCACCGGGACGGCATCGACCTGGATATCGCGGCCATCTTCGACCCTTTCGGCAACGCCGTGCATACCGCCCTGCAGTTCGACCTGCTGGGTGAAGACGTGCTGATCACCGGAGCCGGGCCGATCGGCTGCATCGCGGGCGCCGTTTGCAAGCACGCCGGCGCCCGCCACGTCGTGGTCACCGACCTCAGCGACTACCGACTCGCGCTGGCAAAGAAACTGGGCGCCGACCGCACGGTAAACGTGACCCGCGAAAACCTCGCCAACGTACAGACCGAACTCAGCATGACGGAAGGATTCGACGTGGCCCTGGAAATGTCGGGCGCCCCGGCGGCCTTCCAGAACATCCTCGACAACATCGGCCACGGCGGCAAGATCGCGGTGCTCGGCATTCCCTCTGCCGATTACGCCGTGGACTGGGAAAAGATCATCTTCAACATGCTGACGATCCGCGGTGTTTACGGCCGCGAAATGTACGAGACGTGGTACAAGATGTCGGTTTTCGTCGAGAGCGGGCTGGACCTCGCACCGATCATCACGCACCGCATGGGCATCGACGATTTCCAGGCCGGCTTCGACGCGATGGAAAGCGGCAAAGCGGGCAAAGTCGTGCTCGACTGGGAAAATTCGTGCTGAAGGAAAACGAAAAACGCAAAACCCGGGTCGTTTGCATCGGGGCCGGCCCCGCCTGCCTGACGGCCGCCCGCCGCCTGGCCAAAGAAGATGTCGACGTTACCGTGCTGGAGCGCGACCCGGACTACGTGGGCGGCATTTCACGCACCGTGCATTACAGGGATTTCCGCTTCGACGTGGGCGGTCACCGCTTTTTCTCCAAGTCCCGGGAAATCGAGGCGCTGTGGGAGGATATCCTCGGCGACCAGCTGATCACCCGGCCGCGCAAGTCGCGTATTTATTACAAGCACAAGCTGTTCGACTATCCGCTCAGGGCTTTTGATGCACTGTCCAAGCTCGGCCTGTTCGAGTCCGCGCGCTGCATCCTTTCCTACGCGAAGGCGAGGCTGTTTCCGATCAGGAATCCCCAGACGTTCGAGGAGTGGGTCACGAACGAGTTCGGACACCGGCTGTTCCGTATTTTCTTTGAGACCTACACAGAGAAAGTCTGGGGCATGAAATGCCGCGAAATCTCCGCGGACTGGGCCGCTCAGCGCATCAAGGGCCTGTCGCTCGGCGGCGCGATGCGCAGTGCGCTCAAGCCCCGGTGGATGAATCGAATGGGCGGCAACGGCAGCGTCAAGGCCAAGACGCTGATCGAGAGTTTCCGTTATCCCAAGCTCGGCCCGGGCCAGATGTGGGAGGCGGCAGCGGAGCAGATCCGGCAACGGGGGGGCGAAGTCCTGCTCGGCATGGACGTGGACCGGCTCGAGTTCAACGGCGCGGCCGGCGGCTGGACCGTTCACGCCGTGGACTCCGAGGGGTGCAGCCACGAATTCCCCTGCGACGAAGTGATTTCATCGGCGGCCATCGCCGACCTCGCCGGCTACCTGGAGCCGGCGCCGCCCAAAGAAGTCCTTGCCGCTGCGCACGCCCTGCGCTACCGCGATTTTGTCAC
>JASFSI010000258.1:0-3624 GCA_050114495.1 Lysobacterales bacterium
AAGTCGATTGAAAAAGGCCGCTCAAATCAGCGAGCAGCCAGGAGCGGATATGGCCCTACTTATCTGGCCCAAAAAGAATCCGCGCGGACATCCGCTCCAGCGGGGATTGATCGTGCTTCGAGGTCAGCGACCACTTGTCATTCAGACTTAAACGAAGCGCCTAACAACTACCAGCCCGACACCCAAGGTCAACAGCACCATCATAACGAGTCCGTAGCGGCTCAGCGCCGGGATGCCCTCGAAGAACACCGTGTTGGTGAAGGTGCACTGGGTGCTGCCGGCGCTGGATTGCTGGCCCGGTGAGCCCCTGCTCGACCCGCAATTGCTGAAGCGGACCGCGGTGGCCACCCTGTACGTTGCCGGCTACAGCGATGACGGCAAGCGCAATGGCACCTGGATGGTCTACGAGGCATTTTGCGCATGGGCCGGCACCGAAGCCGCCGTGCGTGGCGAGGAAGGCCAGGGCCGTTTATCGCTGGCCGTCAGCCAAGGCGACGAAGCGCTCACCGAGGCGCTGGAAGCGAGCTGCTTCGTTCCACGTCACGACCAGGCCTTAAGGGCCCTGGCGAGAGCTTGGTAAGAAGAGATTTCCGCAAGCTTTGACCGCCTGAGGAAAGAATACCCCTACCGCAGGGATTTTCACGGCTGGGACGTCGATTGCAATGACCGGGAAACAGCGCGTGCGTTGTCCGCACTGGGATTTGCCGTAAAAAGGCCTTAGCCGCTGGCGGGACGGCCCGGAATAACGCGACTGAACGACTAATTCGAAACCAGGATCGCTTCGACCTGCGCGTCCGAGAGCCCGGCCCGCTCCAGCAACGGCTGCCAGCGAACATCGTCGTGCAGCGAATTCAGCATCGGATCCGTGCGGGCCTTGGCCAGGGCCGCCGGACCGTTGTTTTCCAGTGCGTGCTCCAGCCATTCGAAGGCCCGGTCCGGACGTGATTGCCAGGCATGAATGGTGGCGATCACAAATGCGAAAGACTGGCCCCAGCCGCGTTCCAGTTCAGCCAGCGCAGCCGACCCACCGGCCTCATCGCCCAGCGCCGGCAGGGCCATGGCCTGCCCGATATGTGTGAACAAGGGGTTGCCGGTTCGCTCGTTGAGCCGCTCGAAAATTTCGAGCGTGGACTGCGCGTTACCTTGCAACAAATCGATGATGCCGCGCCAAACATGCCCCAACAACATGTCGGGGTTAATCGACAGGGCGCGCTTAAACGCCTGGTTGGCACCCTCGAGATCACCGGCGGCCACCCGCGACATGCCGAGGTTGAAGTAGATCGACTGGCTGAGCGGGTCGTTTTCCAGCAGTCGTTCCTGCATATCGATGGCCCGTTCGATCTCTCCCAGGGTGCTGTACATCACGGCAAGCCCGTTCCGGGCGAGGAGGTTGTTGGGATCGATCTCGAGCGCACGCCGGTAATTGCGCACCGCGTTTGCGTAATCGCCGTCACCCTGGTCGCTCGCGAAAGCCAACAAGGCATATCCATCGGCATTCTTACTGTCGAGTTCGAGCACCTTGTGCGCCGCGGCTAGCAATTCGCGGTGGGCCTCGGCCGGTGATATCGACTTGAGGGATTGCAGGTTTGCGAAGTTGACACCGAGGCCGACCCAAGCAGGCACGAACCCCGGATCGATAGCCAGTGCTTCCCGGAACAGCGCCGTCGCCTGCGCCATGTTGTCCGGTATTCCACTGGCAGCCTGGTGCCGTGCCTGCAGGTAGATCGACCAGGCCGAGAGGTCGGTTTTCTCGGCGCTGGGCACCTGGCCGAGCAGTTCGACCTGGAGCGCGGCAACCACCGATCCGGCAATCTCGTCCTGGATGGCGAACACGTCGATCAGCGTGCGGTCCCATCGTTCGGACCAGAGTTGAACATCCTGGCGTGCATCGATCAGCTGCGCGGTGATGCGAACCCGGTCGCCGGACGTTCTCACACTGCCTTCCAGCACGTGGGCGACGCCGAGCCGGCCGGCCAGTTCGGCAACGGTCAGGTCCTTGCCCTTGAACGCGAACGCCGACGTGCGCGATACCACGCGCAACTCCGGCACCTTCGCCAGCAGGTTCAGCAGTTCTTCGGCAATGCCGTCGGAAAGGTAGGCCTGGTCGCCATCGGGTGACATGTCCGCGAAAGGCAACACGACGATGGTGTTGTCCAACCCGGCCGGGGTTTCCCCGCCTGCGGGCTCGTCTGACGTGCTTACCGTATCCGCGGCCGGCGAATCAGGCTCCGCAGTCTCACCGGGCTCTTCCGGGATCAGCCGGTCCGCCAGCACCACGACGATCGCCAAGACCAGCATCATCAGGATCAACAGGTTCATCCGGCGTCCCTGACCCGGCTCCGCCTCGCGTTCCTCTCCACTCTCCGCCTCGCGCTTCAACCCTTCCGGCGTCAGTTCGAAAACCCAGGCGAAGACCAGTACCAGCGGCAAACCAAGCAACAACAATCCGAACACCAGGGCGAAGGACCAGTCCGGCACACCCAGGTTGGGCAGGAGGACGTCTGCCACCTGCAGGATCAGCCAGGAACTGACGACGTAGAGCAGAGCCGTTTTCAGCACGTTCCGCCGTTTCAGTTCTTCGAAAAATGACATCCCTTCTCCCGGTTCTTGTCTCGGCTTGGGGCAAAACAGCACTCATGTTGCGCGAATCCGCAATTTGCTGCAACTTACCAGCCGAATCCGGGGGGATAAATATATGATTTCACAGCGCAAAAAGGTAACGTGCGCGCGCCTTTCGGCGCATAAGAAGAATTAACCATATATTTCTCAATTCAAGCAAGTACCGCAGGCTTGATCAGGCCAGTTGTGGGGGGGCTGGCAAACCCGGAAAGCACCCTGCACCCAACTGAATCTGCGTGCAGGGGGGTGACTTTTAAATCCCGAAACGCCAAAATCCGGATCGCGACCAAACGCCACCCTGGGCTCAACACCCATCCGCTTCATGTAAGCTTCAGCACCGGCTGTGAACCCGGTGGCGCGCGCGGGATGCTGCCCGTAAAAGTTTCGCACCCGTGTAGGTGTCCCAGAATCTTCGCAATCACCGCCGGCATCTTCGATGTAAGCGCTGGGCCATTAGCTCTCAAAAGGGTCGTTAGTCGTCGTTGACCACCAAAATCAGTCTGGTTCCCCAAGCTGGCACATTACGGACATTGGACTCATTAAGCCGCCTTTCTCAACCAGAAGCCGAAGTCAGGCGCACGAACCAGTGATCACTCGATTTCAGTTGCCCAGTGGGTAGTGGATCACTGAAACGGCTTAAAAACTGGACGGCTGGTCACTATAGGCTGATAACTGGTCTCACGATCTGGCAATTGTGTGCCAAGATATTCATATGGCTAGCCAGGGAAGGCTCCTTGGCTGGCCTTTTTTCGTTCCACATCATGTTGCAAGGGGTTCAAGCGAAGAAATTTGCATGAATATGTCAGTGACAAAGGGGAGCTTGCCATGCTTATTTTGACAAGGAAGGTTGGAGAGAGACTTGTCATCGGTGATGTTGTTACCGTTACAGTATTGGGTGTGAAAGGTAATCAGATACGTGTCGGGATTGACGCACCACATGAGGTGCAAGTACATCGGGAAGAAATCTACCAGCGAATACTCAAGGAACGCGCAGCTGACAAAGCC
>JASFSI010000259.1:0-3616 GCA_050114495.1 Lysobacterales bacterium
CCTTCCTGATCCCCGAGGACATCCAGGCCGTGTTCCCGGCCGTGGCGCATCACCGGCTGCAGGGCGCGGGACGCGGCCACGACAGCGGCAGCCTGGTGCTGATCGAAAAAATGCTCGACACGGTCGACATCATCTGAACGGGGTGCCGGCGCGCTGATGGACCCCTTTTTCGGCATTCGGCAGGCCGTTCGACGCCGCTTCCGGCGCTGGGCGGAACGCCGCACGAAAACCGTGAGCGAATGCCGGCTCAATCACCGCCGGCTGTACATCCTGCCCAGCAAGGCCGGCCTGGGGTTCCTGGTGCTGGTGGCAGCCCTGTGGCTGCTCGGAACCAACTACGAAAACAACCTGGTCTTCATCATCTGTTTTCTGCTGCTCTCGTTCTGGGTGGTCAGCATCCACATCACGCACGGCACCCTGTCCGGGCTGACGGTGAAACCGGTTCGCGCGGAGTCCGTGTTCAAGGGCGAAGCCGCGGCGGTCGAACTCTGCTTCAGCCAGGACCGGCCCCGCCGCCGTGAACAGATTTCCCTGCGCTTTGCCGGCGGCGACAGCCAGGTGATTACCATAGACAAGGCCGGCGACACCTTCGTCACGGTGCTGGCGCCGACCGCCCGGCGCGGCTACCTCGCCCCCGGTCTGTTGACCATCGAGAGCGAATTTCCCGTCGGTCTCATGCGCGTCTGGACCCACATCCGTTTTCGTTTCGACGCGGCGGTATACCCGGCGCCCGTTCGGGACGAGGCGCGCGCCGCAGGCCGCAGCGGATCCGGCGAGGGGCATTACGCCGGCGCGAGCGGGTCCGAGGATTTTGTCGCGCTGAAAACGTTCGAAGCGGGTGAATCGCTGCGCCATGTCGCCTGGAAGCAGTACGCGCGCGAGCAGGGGCTGTGGTCAAAACAGTACGCCGATCCCGTCGAACGGCGCACCTGGGTGGACTGGGACGACTACGCCGGCATGGATACCGAGCAGCGCCTGTCCCGCATGAGCTGGAAGGTCTGCGCCAGCGAAGCGAACGGAAGCGTTTACGGGCTGCGGCTGCCAGGCTTTGAACTGCAGCCTGCTCATGGCGCGGCTCAGCTGCAGAAGGCATTGCGGCGCCTGGCCCTGTACGGTATCGACGACAAAACGGGAGCAGCAAATGAAGCGGGCTGAGTGGCAGCTGTCCCGCAACGGGCTGTTCTGGGTGCTGTCTGCCTTTGGCGCGGTGGTGGTGCTGCACACGGAATACCTGCCGGGCTGGGTTACCGTCACGGGGCTGGTGTGCGTGCTGTGGCGAATCCTCGAATACCGCGGCGCGGTGCCGTTTCCGCCCGGCCCGCTGAAGGCGCTCCTGGTTGCCGGCTGTGTTGCCGGGCTGGCGCTGACCTACCCCTCCCTGCTGGCCCTGGAGCCGATGCTCTCGATGCTGGTAGCCGGCTTCGGGTTGAAATTGCTTGAAATGCACCACAAACGCGATGCCGTTGTCCTGGTCTACGTCGCCTTCTTCGCCGCAGCCATGGGCCCTGTCTTCAGCCAGGACATTCCCGGTTTCATCGGAGTGCTGCTGGTTTGCGCCGTCGCAGCAGCCGCGCTGGTCAGCATCAACCAACCGAAAGCCCGCGGCCTGTCCATGGGCCCTGCTGTCATCGCTCTCAAGATTCTTGCAACCGCCGTGCCGCTGATGCTGGCGCTGTTTCTCGTCATGCCGAGGCTCGGCGCCTTCTGGTCCATTCCCGTGCCGAAACACCAGGCCAGAACCGGCGTTTCGAACACCATGGCGCCGGGTGAATTCTCGGAACTGGTCGGATCCGACAAAGTGGCGTTTCGCGTCCGTTTCGAAGGGGACGTACCCGATCGTTCGATGCTGTACTGGCGCGGACTGGTATTTTCCCGTTTTGACGGCCGGGAATGGACACAGGCGGATTTCTACGATTCCGACCGTCCCGTGGTCGATCCGTTTGATTACCGTTACGTCGAAAGGCTGAGCCCGCCGGTTTCCTACACGGTGACCATGGAGCCGACCCATCGCCGCTGGCTGTTTGCCCTCTCGACGCCCGGCACCACTGAGCGCGGTGTGCAGCGGCTGCGCGACTCCCGGTTGGTCAATAGCAGCCGGATCAGTCACCGGCGCAACTACGAGTTCCGTTCCTGGCTGCAGTACCGGCTGGAGCCCGGCGGATTGCATCCACAGCGTGAGCGCCTGGAGCGCTCGCTGCCTGCCGGCTTCAATCCCGAAACCGTTCGCATCGCGCGGCAGTGGGCACAGGAAACGCCGGATGCCGAAACCCTGATTCAGCGCGTGCTCGAACTTTACAACCGCTCCTTCGTCTACACGCTTGAACCGCCCCGGCTCGGCAGGAACACGGTCGATGAATTCCTGTGGCAAACACAGCGCGGCTTCTGTGAACATTTCGCCTCGAGTTTCGTCTTTTTCATGCGCGCCGCCGGCCATCCTGCGCGCGTGATCGGCGGTTACCTGGGCGGAGAAGTTCATCCCAAAGAGGAATTCGTCACGGTTCGCCAGTACGACGCGCATGCCTGGGCCGAAGTCTGGATCGAAGGGATCGGCTGGGTCCGGGTCGACCCGACAGCGGCGGTTGCGCCGGAGCGCATCGAGATGAGCCTGGCCGACCTGTTCGGCGATGACGAGGGGTTTCTCGCCAACAGCCAGTTCAGCCCGCTGAGATTCCGCAATATCGGTCTGGTCAACTGGTTCATCCTGCAGCGGGACTACCTGGACTACGCCTGGGCGACCTGGGTGCTCGGTTACGAGCGGCAGCAGGCGGATGTTCTGAACAGGCTGTTGGGCGGTATCGACGCGCCCCGGCTGGGCCTGCTGTTCCTGGCGGCCGCCGTACTGACGCTGTTGCCCTACCTGGTCGTCCGCTTGATCAACCGGCGGCGCGAACGGCCCGAACCGGCGGACCGGCTGATCCTCCGCTTCTGCCGAAAGCTGGAACGGGCCGGCCTGCCGCGCAGAACCGGCGAAGGGATTCTCGATTTCGCCCGGCGCGTTGCCGGTGAACGGCCGCAGATGGCTGAAGAAGTACTCGCCATAGCGAACACCTACGCCATGCAGCGTTATGCTGAAGGGCGCCCGCCGCGGCTGCATGAACTGAAGATCATGGTGCGGCGATTCAATCCTGTGAAAAAAGTGATGCAAGCATGAAATGGACCACTGCCCTGCTGATGCTCATGGCCGTGACGAGTGAAGCCTACGGCGCGAAAGAGCCGGCTTACAACCTCGCCGACCTGCGCTGGAACTACCGCGTGATCCTGGTTTTCGCACCGGAACCGCTCGCCGGCGCCGCCGTTGGCAACCTGGAGCAATACCGTGCTGAAATAGACGACCGGGACATCGCCTGGTTCGTGCTGACGGAAGACTCGCTTCGCAGCAACTTTCCCAAAAGACTCGATGACGGTCTGCACGCGCAGTTGACTGCCCGGTACTTCTCGCCCGAACCCAAGGAAACCGCCGTGGTGCTGATCGGCAAGGACGGCGCCGTCAAGTCAAGAACCAGCGACCTCGATCTCGAAGCGACGTTCGGCCTGATCGACCAGATGCCGATGCGATTGGAGGAGATGCGAAGCAAGGCCCCGATCGAATAGCGTACCGTCGCCCTCTGCCGCTGCG
>JASFSI010000260.1:0-3604 GCA_050114495.1 Lysobacterales bacterium
CTGTGGATCGGCCTGCAGGCGCTGGTCAATATGGGCGTGAACCTGGGCGTGCTGCCCACGAAGGGGCTGACCCTGCCGCTGATCAGTTCCGGCGGTTCCAGCATGCTGATGACCCTGCTGGCCATCGGCATCGTCCTGCGCATCAAGTACGAACTCGACCGCGACTTCAGCGTTTACGAGAAAAAACGCAAGCCGGGGCGGAGGATGCGTAAATGACGCGCGCGGCGAACGGTGTCCTGGTCATGGCCGGCGGAACCGGCGGGCACATTTTCCCCGGCCTGGCGGTGGCCGAGCAGCTGCGCAGCAGCGGCACCGAGGTGCGTTGGCTCGGCGCCCGGGGCGCCATGGAATGCGAGAAGGTTCCGGCGGCCGGTATTCCGCTGGACGTGGTGGATATCAGCGCGCTGCGCGGCAAAGGAATCGGCCGTTGGCTGATCGGCCCGCTGCGCCTGCTGCGCGCGGTGTGGCAGGCCTGGCGCCTGCTGGGCCGCAGGCGTCCGGCCTGCGCGATCAGTTTCGGTGGATACGCTGCCGGGCCGGGCGGGCTGGCGGCGAAACTGCGCGGTATTCCACTGCTCGTTCACGAACAGAACCGCGTTCCGGGGCTGACCAACCGCACGCTGGCGCGCTTTGCGAAACACGTTCTGCAGGCGTTTCCGGACAGCTGGCCGCCGGAAATGGAGGCGGTCACCTGCGGCAACCCGGTGCGGCGAACGGTCGTCGAACTGGCGCCGCCCGAAGAGCGCATGGCCGGCCGAACCGGTGCGCTGCGCATATTGTTGACCGGCGGCAGCCAGGGCGCCCTGGCCCTCAACCGCCTGCTGCCCGAGGCACTGGGCCTGGTCCGGGCGGAACACGACGTCGTCGTGCGCCACCAGGCGGGGCCGCGCTGGCTGGAAGAAACCCGGGGCGCTTACCGGCGCGCCGGCTTTGACACGGGCGGGGCGGTCGAGCCGGGGTCCGTGGAAGTAACCGAATTCATAGATGACATGGCATCCGCGTACGCCTGGGCGGATGTCGTCGTGTGCCGCGCCGGCGCATTGACGGTATCGGAAATAGCTGCGGCCGGGGTTGCGGCGCTGTTCATTCCTTACCCTCATGCAGTCGATGACCACCAGACGCGGAATGCCGGGTTCCTGGTGGAAAACGATGCGGCCCTGCTGATGCAGGAGCCGCAGGTGAATGCGCGGATGCTGGCCAATGTCCTGTCCTCGCTGGCAGGGGACCGCGCCGGGCTGGTCAGCATGGCAAAACGGGGGCGCGCCGTAGCGGTGCCCGATTCCGCGGAACGGGTCGCCGCCCTGTGCAGGGAGTATTCGACGTGACGGGAAACCCCATGTACCTGCCGCCCACAGGACGCATTCGACGGGCGACTTTTATCGAGAAGAACGGGACCGGCATCGAGAAGAACGGGACCGGTCTCTCAAGGACCGGTGTCAAATGACCGCTGCGCCTCCTCTCAGGACCTATGATCCCGCCGCTTTTGGCCGGGTCGGCCTGGTCATCGGCGGCGACAGCGCGGAGCGTGAAGTTTCGCTCGCCGGCGGCCAGGCGGTCGGGGCGGCGCTGGAACGAAAAGGCGTCGAGCACCGCGTGTTCGACGGCCCGCTGCACCTGATCGACGCCATCCGCAACGGTGAAATCGACCGGGTCTTCAACCTGGTGCACGGGCCGGGCGGCGAGGACGGCTCGCTGCAGGGCGCGCTGCAGCTGCTGAAAGTCCCGGTGACGGGCGCCGACCTCGCGTCCTCGGCCCTGACGATGGACAAGGTGCGGTCCAAGTGGGTGTGGGAGCGAAACGGGGTGAACACACCGCCGTTCCGCCATTTCGAACGCTATCGCGAGGATTACGCGAGCGTGCTGGACGAACTCGGATTGCCGCTGTTCGTGAAGCCGGCGGGCCTCGGGTCCAGCATCGGCATATCCCGGGTCAGCGAAGCGGATGCGCTGGGCAGCGCGGTCGAAGGGGCGCGGCGCTACAGCGACACCGTCATCATCGAAAAGGAAATCGTCGGCCGGGAATACTTTGCCGGCGTGATCGGGCGTTTCGGGCTGCCGCTGATCGGCATCGAGACGCCGCACGAATTCTACGACTACGACGCCAAGTACAACGCCGACGATACGCGGTATTTCTGCCCCTGCGGGTTGGAGGACGACCTGGAGCGGGAACTGCTGCAGCAGTCGCTGCAGGCCTTCGACATGCTCGGCGCGTCGGGCTGGGGCCGCGTGGATTTCCTGCTGGATTCGAACGCACAGCCCTGGTTCCTCGAGGTCAACACGACGCCCGGCATGACCAGCCACAGCCTGCTGCCGCAGGCGGCCGCCGTGGCCGGCATCGACTTCGACGAGCTCGTCTGGCGCATCCTGGAGACCAGCCTGTGACGCAGCGGGCCCGCATGGCAAGAAACCGAAGCCGCGGGCAGGCGAGCGGCATGCTGATCCTGCTGATGCTGTTCCTGGCCAGCGTCGCGGGTGTCGCCTGGATCGCCTTCAGCATGGTCGCCTCGGACCGCTGGCCGATCCGCTGGCTGGAAGTCAACGGTGAGTTTCAGCGCATCAGCGCCGAACAGCTGCGCGCCAGCCTGTCGACCGGAATGAACGACAGCTATTTCACCGTGGACATTGCGGCCCTGGAAGCGGCCGCCCGGCGCAACGCCTGGGTGTCCTCGGTGCGCGTACAGAAAATCTGGCCGGACACGGTTTCCGTGACGGTGCAGGAATACCAGCCCGTGGCGCACTGGAATAGCGGCACGCTGGTTTCCTCCAACGGCACGCCGTTCAGCGTGCCGGAGGCGGATGAATTGCAGGGCCTGCCGTGGCTGAAAGGGCCGGACGGCAGGCTGGATGACGTGCTGACGGTCTGGGTGGGCATCGACGAAGCGTTGCTGCCGCTCGGGCTGGAGGTCGAACGGCTGTCACTGGATGACCGGGGATCCTGGTCCATGCAGCTCGACAACGGCACGAAGGTTTTCCTGGGGCGGGATTCCATGGAGGAGCGGCTCGATCGGCTCCTCAGCGGCTGGGAGCCGCTGATGGAACAACAGGATGTTCCGCCCCAGGGCATTGATTTGCGTTACACGAACGGCTTCGCGGTGGCCTGGCCGGTGGACGGTGAGCAGAAAAACGGATGACAGAATCGGAATGAACGCGAGGAAATCTGAAAAATCCCTGGTCGTCGGGCTCGATGTCGGAACGTCCAAGATCGTTGCCATCGTCGGCGAGGGGCAGCCCGACGGCTCGGTCGAAGTGATCGGCCTGGGATCGTCCCCGTCGACCGGGCTGAAACGCGGCGTGGTGGTCGACATGGCGTCCACCGAGCAATGCATCCAGCGCGCCGTGGAAGAAGCCGAGTTGATGGCGGGCTGCGAGATCCACTCGGTCTACGCCGGTATCTCGGGAAGCCACATCCGCAGCCTGAATTCAGACGGCACGGTCGCGATCAAGGACAAGGAAGTATCCGAGGGCGACGTGGACCGCGTGCTGGACGCCGCCCGCGCGGTGCCGATCGCGGCGGACCAGAAAATTCTTCACGTGCTGCCGCAGGAATACGTCATCGACAACCAGGACGGCATCCGCCAGCCCATCGGCATGTCCGGAGTCCGGC
>JASFSI010000261.1:0-3600 GCA_050114495.1 Lysobacterales bacterium
TTGCCGCCCTTGCCCTTGACGTCCTTCACCAGGACAGAACGCGGCTGCTTGTCCCTGGTCCGGACGACGTGTCCGCGCTGCTGGGCGTCGGCGTACAGGTTGTGGTGCCGCTGGCGCGGATTCGGACCGTGCCGCGGCGGCCGGCCGTGCCCCCGACCGCGGCCGTCGTGATAGTAGTGATGATGGTGGTGATGCCGCGGCCGGTAGCCGTGCGGCCCCCAGTATCCGTAATGGCGATGGTGCCAGGCGTGGTGACCATGCCAGTAGCCGCCGGGCCAGTATGCAAAGCTGAACGGGCCCCAGGCCCA
This sequence comes from Lysobacterales bacterium, assembly GCA_050114495.1. Taxonomy (GTDB): domain Bacteria; phylum Pseudomonadota; class Gammaproteobacteria; order Xanthomonadales; family SZUA-36; genus JABDPF01. The sequence goes on from JASFSI010000261.1 coordinate 309, forward strand.
GCTCACGCCGAAGTTCCATCCGTACCAGGGGTCGTAGCGCACGTGGAAACCCCAGGTGCGGTGGTGCGGGTAATACCAGCGGGACGTGACCCAGGGGGCGTAGTAGTATCCCGAACCGTAGAACACAGTTCTGCCGTAAACGTAGCTGCCCAGGTAACCCGGCGTGTAGCCGACATACACCACGTTCGGCGTGTAGTCGTAAACGTACACGTACTTGACGTTGTACACCGGTGAAGTCGGCAGAATCACGCGTACCTGGTCAGGCCGCGCAACCGACACCTGCCATGGCCCGTCCCAGGAGCGGGACACGTACCACACGCCGTCTTCGACCATGTAGTACAGGCCGTCGGCGTAGATCACCGTGGAGCCGGTGTTGGTGGCATAGACCATGTCGGTGCCGTCCACCGGCGCGAACACGGGCTCGCCGTCGTAAACGACCTCGATGTCCGCCTCGCCGCGTTCCACTGCGGCCGTCTGCGGCAGCTGAGCGTCGATCACGGCTTCTTCGGCTTCCTCGGTACCCGCCACGTAGACCCGCGAACCGGCCTGTTCGGAATCTGGCGGAATTTGAGCGAAAACGCTCGGAAGATCCGCTGCATCGCGGTAAGACCAGGGGCCGTCAAGGGAGTCGGAACGGTACCAGCGGCCGGCCAGCACGATGTAATAACGCTGCTCGGGCAGGTGCATGAAAACATCGTCGTCGGAGTTGTTCAGCACCAGCAGGTCGTCCACCAGCGGCACGAAGGCGGCCGGGCCATCGGTGACGATCAATTCCGCGGGCTCGGTGGAAACGACGATCTCGGGGGCATTGGCGGCCGTCACGCGTTCGGTCGTCTGCGCCTCGGTCTTTTCGCCTTCCTCGGGCTGCACCAGGGCAGCGATATCGGCCGGCACCTTCTCGGTGTAACGGTAAGGCCCGGTCGCATTCGAGGCGCGGTACCAGACGTCCTGCGCCGCGTTCAGGTAAAAGAAGTTGCCGTCATGAATCAGGGGGTAAGGCGTATTGATCACGGCCTCGTAGGACGTGTTCTCGATAGCGCGCAGAACGGGCTCGCCGTCGATCGTCACCAGCAGGGCCGGGTTGTCGCGGTAGATGACCTTCGGCGCTGCCGTCTCGATCTGCCCTGCCGCTTCCGCCTCGGCCTGCGCGATGCGGGCCGATTCCTCCAGTTCTTTGGCGGTGAACACGAAATTCACCGCAAAAGCCGGATCCGCCATCGCTTCGGAAAGCCGCGCCTGCAGGTCCGCGTCCATCGGGAAGCGGGTTTGCGTCACCTTCATGTCGACGGGATGGACCGTGCCGCTGAAGCGGTTCGCTTTCAGCTCGGACTCGAACCAACCGGCGCCGAAGACGGGTTCGTCGCCCGGTTTCTCGCGGTAAGCCAGGGCTGCGCGGAAGCGGATGAAATCGTCACTGATTTCGTCCACCTGCGGTTCATAAATCGTGACCGTGCCCTCGTCCAGCGCCGCGGTGCGCGGCCAGCCGGACTCCTGCGCCATCGCAGGGGACAGACACAGCAAGGTCACCAGGATAACCAGGGTGATTCGATGCTTTGCGTTCATGGTCCGTTCCTTCTGTTCAGGTTTTCAGCGGTCCGGCGTGCACGCACGTTCGGAACGTTGCAGGATCAGTATGCTGCGAAGGGTCTGAACGCAGTCTGAACGGAGCAAAGAGATTGAGCTGTCAGCTCGCGGTTTTTTTTCAGGCCTGGGGCGCCGGACCTAATAACTGCCTGTAAATACGATGGTTTTCCAGGTCAAAAACACAGAACACGACGTCTTCCGGCAGGTCGTTCTCGAGGATGAATTTTTGCACGGCATCGATGGCGATACGCGCGGCTTCCACTTTCGGGTAACCGTACACACCCGTGCTGATATTGGGAAACGCAATGCTGTTCAAACCCAGGTCATGGGCCAGCTGCAGGCTGTTGCGGTAGCAGGAAGCCAGCAGGTCCGACTCACCGTTATCGCCACCGCGGTAAACGGGGCCCACCGTGTGGATCACGTGCCGTGCCGGCAGGTCATGGCCGGACGTGATCCTGGCCTGTCCCGTTTTGCAACCGCCCAGCGTGCGGCACTCGGCGAGAAGTCCGGGGCCTGCGGCACGGTGAATGGCGCCATCGACGCCGCCGCCGCCCAACAGGCTCGTGTTGGCAGCGTTGACGATGGCATCGACCGTCAACCGGGTGATGTCGCCCTGGACCAATCGCATGGTGCCCTCCTTCAATCGAAGCGGCTCGGGATTCAGTGAACGCGGGCGCCTTCCGGCACCCGGAAGTCCTGGCGGCGGCCCCGCCAGTAGGCATGGGCGTCCAGCGCTGCCGCCGCCACCTGCTTTTGCAGGTACTCGACGTGCCGGTCGGCCAGTTGGTCCAGCAGGGCCCAGCCTTCATCCGAAGTGAACAATGGGATCGGCGAAAGGAGTTCGACGACATCGGTTCCGTTCTTCTCCCACTGCGCCTGGCGCAACATCACGGCGCGCATATAGCCTATGCACCAGTCGTCGACCACCAGGAAAACACGGCCGTCAACCTCGTTTTCCATGAACCACGGTTCAAAGGCCTCCGGGTCCTCGGCCAGCGTCAGGGCCGTCGTATTGAGGTGCCGGATCATCAGGCGGCCGATACGCTCGACATCTTCCGGACTGTCCAGGCCGGCGGCCTGGGCATCCCCGCCCCACACGAGCGGCAGCCATTCGCCCGGCGGAACGGCATCCGGGCCGCTGACCAGCGCCGTGATGAAACCATCGAATTCCGACATGTTGAGCAGCGCCTCGGGACTCTCCAGCATCAGCAGGAACGATTCGAGTTCCTCGTATTCGAAGTCGTCGAGCGGAATGTTGAGTTCGTCCTGCAGGTTCATGTTCATCCGTGGGCCGTTCAATCAGGGGCGAGTCATTGTAACAATCATTCAACCGGGGGCTTTCAGATTTCGATGGTGCCTTCGAGATACGGCACGGCAGTGCCCGCGATCAGCACACGGTCGCCACGCAGCGAGCAGGACACGTTGCCGCCACGGGCGGAAACCTGCCTCGCTTCGAGACGGTCCCTGTTCAGGCGGGATGCCCAGAACGGAGCAAGCTTGGTATGCGCCGAGCCGGTGACCGGGTCCTCCGGCACGCCGACGGCCGGTGCGAAAAAACGCGACACGAAATCGTATCCGCCGCCCGCCGCGGTGACGATCACGCCACGATAATCCAGCGCGGCCAGCCGCGCGAAGTCGGGCGCCAGCGACTGCACCGTTTCCGCGTCCTCCAGCACCGCCAGCAGGTCGATATTTTCCAGGCACTCTG
>JASFSI010000262.1:0-3595 GCA_050114495.1 Lysobacterales bacterium
CTCTTATTCATTTGATCCACGCGAAGCCCGTCGATCGAAATCTCGCCGCTGTCCGGCGTGTCGAGGCCGCCGATCACGTTGAGCAGGGTGGTCTTGCCCGAGCCGGATGGTCCGGACAGGCAGAGGAAGGAACCGGGCTCGATTTCCAGCGACAGGTGGTCCAGCGCCCGCACTTCGGACTCACCCTGCTGGTAGATCTTGCTCAGGTCTTTGCACTTGATTTCAGCCATTTGCGGGTACTCGCTTCGTCATTCAGGTTTTTGCGATTGCTTCCACCGGCCGGTAGCGCGAGGCGCGCCAGGCCGGCATCAGGCTGGTCAGGATGCCCAGCACGATGACCACGGTGTTGGCCAGGATCATGTCGTCGGTTTTCAGCGCCGGGTAGAGCACCGCGGAGGCGCCGAACATTTCCATGCCTTCCGCCACGACGGACAGGTCCACGCCGTCGCGTATCGGGTACACGCTCGCCACCGCGAGCAGGTTGCCCAGCAGCAGGCCCAGGGCCAGAAGGAACACGGATTCCAGCAGAATCTGGTAGAGGATCGCGGAGGGTTTCATGCCCAGCGCCTGCATCAGCCCGATCTCGCGTATGCGCTCGAAAACGGCCATCATCAGCGTGTTGACCAGTCCGAAACTCAGGGCGAGAAAAATCACCACGATCCAGACCAGTACGAATCCGTCCATCACGCCAAGCATGGCTTCCAGGTAGCTGTCGAGCTGTTTCCAGGTGCGCACTTCGACGTCCAGGCCTTCGGTCGCCTCTTTCACGAGTTTCTCGAGATTGCCTACATCCCGGTAGTCGTGTCCCGCCACGGCGATTTCGGAGACCTCGCCGTTCGCGTTCAGCATGCCCTGCACCGTGGCGCGGCCGGCGTAAACGTAGGCTTCTTCCTGCGCGGCCAGGGTTCCTTCGAACACGCCGATGATGCGGAAACCACGGTCGGCGATCTCGTTGTCGGGGTCCTGGCTCATCAGCACCACGCGCTTGCCCAGACCGGTTTCAAGCCGTTCCAGCATTTTTTTGCCGACCACGACACCGGGGTCATCGACACTTTCCAGCCAGCGTCCCTCGACGATCGTGTCCGTGTCGAAACCGACCGCGATCTCGCCGTCGGGATCGACGCCCAGCAGCATCAGGCCGCGGTTCTCGCGCTCGCTGCTGATCATGGCGGGAACGCGCAGTCGGGCGGTCCATCCGGTCACGACGGGTGAATTCATCGCGGCGGTGAACGCCTCGCCGGGCTCGCGCATGCTGTTCTCGATACTCGGATCGTCCCGGTACAGGGGGTGGTGCACCTGGACGTGGCCGGGCAGGCTGCGGATGCCGTCTTCCACCATCTGGTCCACCATCCCGCGCATCAGGGCGGTCATGAATATCATCGCCCAGACGCCCAGTGCGATGGCCAGCAGCATGATCAGCGTGCGCCGGTAATTGCGCCACAGGTTGCGCCAGGCCAGCCGGGAAAGTGCGGCAATGGGAAGCGAGCCGGACATCAGGCGGCCCTCATCGCTTCGACCGGCCGCAGGCGCAGCAGGCGCGCCGCCGGGTAGATCGCCGCCAGCAGGCAGAAACCAAACACCACCACCGGGCCGAGCAGCAAGGACAGCGGCGATACGCTGGGGTAAATGCGGTCGGGGAGGTTGAAGCGCGCGGCCGCCTCCTCCATGCCGGGATAGCTCAGACCCGCGGTATTGAAATACAGCGCGACCAGCCAGCCCAGGAACAGGCCGATGGCAAGCCCGATCAACGCCATCAGCGCCGTTTCCAGCAGCACGAGCAGGGCCAGCCGGGACGGCCGTACGCCGAGGGCCGATACCACGCCGAATTCGCGGGTCCGTTCCATCACCGACATCAGCTGGGTGTTCAGCACGCTGAACGCGACCAGCAGGATGAGCACGCCGTACATCAGCCAGGCGCTCGACATGTCGGCCTGTATCGCCTGCTTGAGCCCGGGGTTCAGGGCGTCCCAGTCGAGCAGGACGAGGCCGTCACCGGCCAGCGGCTGCAGTGTCGACAGGGCGGGAGCGACCTGGTCCAGGTCGTCCAGCGCGACCACGATGGCATGGCCGTGTCCCTGCATGAAAAACGTTTCCTGGAAGTAGCCGAACGGCAACTGCGCCAGGCTTCGGTCCAGGTCGGCCATGCCGGAGCGGTAAATGCCGACGACCGTCACCACGCCGGCCGCGAAGGAACCGTCCCAGCCGCTGCCGAGCAGCGTGATCTCGTCACCGAGGCCGACTTTCAGGTTGCGCGCCATGACCGTACCGATGACGATCTCCGCCGCGTCGGGGTCTTCCAGGTAACGGCCCTCGCTGATCAGACCGGGCAGGGTCGATACGCCGGGTTCCCAGGCGGGCTGCACCCCGATCAACTGTGCGCCGAAGGAGCGTTCCTCGCTGGATACCAGTGCAAAGGCGGCAGCGCGGGCGGATACCGCGGCGTCGGGCAGCGATTCGCGCACGCGCCGGGTCAGCGACAGGATCGAGGGAATGCTGCGGCGCATGCGCTGGTTTTCGTTGTACCCCTCGGCTTGCAACTGGATATGACCGCTGAATGCCCGCAGCGTGTTGTTGATCATCATGTCGTACGAGCCGAGCTGCAGTGAGATCATGAAGATCAGCAGCACGTTGGAGAAAATCATCGCGCCGGCGGTCAGCCAGGTCCTGCGGCTGTGGCGCCACAGGTTGCGCCACGCCAGCTGCAGGCTGAGCAGGCTGAACACCGTGCCGTGGTTTTGAAGATCGTCGCTCACTGGCGCGGGTTTCGCAGATTGGACAGCGTGAACAGGTTGTCGGACAGTTCCAGGTCGAACTTGATTTCTTCGGTGGTCAGCTGCGTCCACTCTTCCGGGGCGTCGACTTCGCCCATGCGCAGCACTTTCGCCACCGGGCGGCCGCCCATCTCTGCCACTTCCAGCGTTTCCATTTTCTTGACCAGTACACCGTCCTGGTCCCAGAACTGCTGCTCGATCAGCACGAAGTCGTCCCGCACGATCAACACCTCCTTGCCCCAGACGACGGCGGCGTCCTCGTGCGGAACGGAGGTGACCGTGTATTGCACGTGGCCGTCGACGGTTTCCGTCGCGGTCAGTTCGTGGTCGTAGCGGTCGATGATGTCGGTGGACTTGGCGATGTCCTTGTTGGAAAAATCGCTGCCCATCCAGGCCTGCGACATCATCGAGGAGGGAATCTTGATGATGCGGTTGATCCGCGGTGTGAAGCTCCACATCGTGCCGTCGTTCAGCAGCGTGGCGTTGCCGGCGTCCTTGCGGGGTTCGATCACGCGCACCAGCGTGGTCTTGTCGCCCTTGCTCCATGACTCCATCGTCATGCTGCGCTCCCAGTCGGCGCGATGGATGGTCATCGTGGAGATGCCCCAGGAAGTGAGGCCGCGCCAGTGGTCCATGGCTTTTTCGACGAGGTCACGCGCGGTCAAATCGTCGGCCGCGGAGGCGCTTGAACAGAGCAGTGTGAGTGTCAGCAGAATCCTGCGCATGGCGATCCTCCCTTGAAGAAGATTCTCGCGATCCGAGAATCGATGGTACTAGAATACGGACATGGAAGTGGAAACGACACTGACAGGAGTCACGCAATG
>JASFSI010000263.1:0-3587 GCA_050114495.1 Lysobacterales bacterium
GCGAGCGTTCCCGGAACAGCAGTATACGGCGACGCGGCCGGGTCGAGATGTCGCAATCGTTAACGCAGCTTGCTGCTAGAGCCCGGTCACCAGGATCAGCGCGATCGAGATCGGAACCACCCAGCGGATCAGCCAGAACCAGGCTTTGAACAGCTTCTCGTTCTGCATGTTCAGCTGCTCGCGGATGGCGTCCGGCTTGATCAGCCAGCCAACGAAGAGCGCGAGCACCAGGCCGGTGACCGGCATCATGATGTTGGCGGTCAGGTAGTCCAGGATTTCGAAGTACCCGAAGTCGGCGTAGCGCTCGATGCCGCTCAGCGGGCGCCAGCCCGACCAGAGGTTGAAGGACAGCACGGTGCCGATACCGAGCGCGAATATCGTGAAGCAGGCCGTGATCGATGCGACCACGCGGTTCATGCCCAGTTTTTCCTGGCCCCAGGCGATGGTCGGCTCGACGCAGCCCAGCACCGAGGTCAGCGCCGCGAAGAACAGCAGGATGAAGAACAGCGTGCCGAAGACCAGGCCGCCGGTAACCGAACCGAAGGCGATCGGCAGGCTGACGAAAATCAGCCCCGGACCTTCCGCCGGGTCGAGCCCGTTGGCGAACACGATGGGAAAAATGGCCAGCCCGGCCACGATGGCCACCAGGGTGTCCAGCGCGGAAATGATCACCGCGGACCGGGCGATCGAAATATCGCGGGGCAGGTAGGCGCCGTAGGCCATCATCAGGCCCATGGCCACGCTGATGGAGAAAAATGCCTGCCCGACCGCGACCAGCAAGGTCTGGCCGCTGATCGCGCTCAGGTCGAAGTCGAACATGAAATGCAGCGCGGCGCCCATGTCGCCGCGCGCCATGCCGTAGCCCACCATGGCCAGCAGCAGCAGGAACAGGCCCGGCATCAGGTACTTGATTGCTTTTTCCAGTCCGGATCGCAGGCCCCGCACGAGTATCAAAGTGACCACGATCATGAACAGGCCATGCCACGCGGTCATCGCCAGGGGATCCGCCTGCAGATTTTCGAACTGTGCGCTGATGGCGGCGGCGTCCTGGCCGGCAAAATGGCCGCTGGCGCTCTTGTAGATGTAAGCCACGGCCCAGCCGGAGATCACGCTGTAGTAGGTGGCGATCAGGTAGGCCGTCAGCAGGCCGGTCCAGCCGAGAAAAGACCAGCGCCGGGTCCGTTTCTGGCTCTCCGCCACGTTGGCCATCGCGTTGGGCGGGCTCTGCCGGCCCCAGCGCCCCAGCATGACTTCCGCCATCAGGATCGGCAGCGCCACGAAGACGACGGCCAGCAGGTAGACGAGTACGAACGCGCTGCCGCCGTTCTGGCCGGTCACGTAGGGGAATTTCCAGATGTTTCCCAGGCCGACCGCGGCGCCGACCGCCGCCATCATGAAGGTAAACCGGGAAGTCCAGTTTTCGTGCTTCGTGTAGATCGTCGCCATCGTCGCCCCGCGTAAAAGGAGGTTTTTTATGGGATCAGAATGAGTGGACTACTCTGATCCCGATGTTGAGGGGATGATAGGTGACTTCGGGCACTTGTTCCAGCGAGGAGAAGGCTGGCGGGGTGCTGCGAACTATGAAATCTGACGAAATTGCAACGTCAGGTTTTCAGGACAGGGAAAATCAATTTGTCTTATGTTATAAAAGCGTCAAAAATCAGTTACAGATCCACCATCGGCACACAGTCGTAAATCGTCCCGCAAGGGTATTGGCAATAGCAACCATCTACGGTGGAAAACCAATGAACAAGTCTTTTTCTCCCTGCTTAACAAAATGGGGTCCCTGCTGTTTTTTAACCACACTGATTTTCTTTGCTTTGAATGGACAGGCCATGGCGCAGGATGCCGCTGACGAAGCGGCGGCCGGCGCGCTCGAAGAAATCATCGTGACGGCCCAGAAGCGCGTACAGTCGCTTGCCGATGTTCCGGTGGCGGTGTCTGCTATCACCGGTGAAAGCGCTAATGAATACCTGAGCGGCGCGCAGGACATCCGCGCGCTGGCGGCCCGCGTACCGGGCCTGAACATTGAAACCTCCAATGGCCGAACCCAGCCGCGCTTCTACCTGCGGGGCATGGGCAATATCGATTTCGACGTCAACGCCAACCAGCCGGTTGCGATGATCTTTGATGAAATCTCGCTGGAGAACAATACCGTGCGCAGCTTGCCGTTGTTCGACATCGAGCGCGTCGAAGTTCTGAAGGGGCCGCAGGGCTCGCTGTTCGGCCGCAATACCAATGCCGGCGTGATCAAGATCGATTCCGTCAAGCCGAGTGCAGAGCGCGACGGCTATTTCGTTGCATCCTACGGTTCGCGCGAGACGGCGATCCTGGAAGGCGCAAGCAATTTCACGCTGTCCGATGCCTTCACCATGCGCGCCTCGTTGAAATACCAGGACCGCGGTGAATGGATTAACAACACGTACAACGGAAAGGGTGACGATTTCGGCGGTTTCGAAGAGTTCGCATGGCGGCTGCAATTCATGTGGGACCCCACAGAGAATTTTGTAGCGAACCTGAAGCTGCACGGTTTCAACCAGAGCGGCAGTGACCCTAACGTGTTCTACGCCAATGCCATTGCCAAGGGCACGTCGGGGCTCAGGCCGGAGTTCAACGAAAAAATCGCCAGCCACGATGACGGCGATATCGCCACGCTGGAACTCGATCACTACGGCGGGGCCCTGAACCTGCGCTGGGATTTCGACAACGGCATGACGTTAACTTCCATCACCGGATACGACACGGTCGAAAACTTCCAGAGCGCGGACGTCGACGGCGGTGAAGTGTCGTTCAACCCCGCGGATGCGGGTGTGCTGGGCAAGCAGTTGTTCTTCGGCGTCGCTACCGGTGACGGCCTGCTCGATCACTACCAGTTCACGCAGGAGTTCCGCCTGGCCGGCCAGAGCGATCGCTTGTTTTACCAGGTCGGTTTCTACTACTTTGACGAGGATTACGACCTGCTGAACCAAAACTTCAATGCGCCGGCTGAAAGCGCGCTGGTCAATCAGCAGACCACGTCGCTGGCGTTCTTTGGCCAGATGGAATACGACCTGGCGGATGCATGGGCACTTACTCTCGGCGCCCGCTGGACGGATGACGATAAAGACCTGTCAGTCGGGCCGGCTGAACAGCCCAGTATCGTCAGCCCGGACCGGATTTCGGTCGGCGATGATTTCTTCAACTGGGACGTGGCGCTGACCTGGGACCAGAACGAGGACTGGACCTGGTACGGCCGGCTCGCGACCGGTTCACGCGGACCGGTGACGCTGGGCCGCTTCGGCTTTGTCAGCGCGGCGACCACCGAGGACACGCTATCGGCTGAAATCGGCTTCAAGAGCATGCTGATGGACGGCCGGGCGCGCTGGAATACCTCGGTCTACATGTTCACCAATGACGACCAGCAGCTGACCGCCACCGGCGGCGCGGCAAACGTCAACCAGCTGCTCAATGCGGACCAGGTCGACGGTTATGGCCTCGAGACCGAGTTCGACCTGCAGGTGACCGAAAACCTGTTCGTCGCGGCCAACCTGAGCTACAACAAGACGGAGATCGACGATCCCGGCCTGAAGGACGACCTGTGTGGTTCG
>JASFSI010000264.1:0-3577 GCA_050114495.1 Lysobacterales bacterium
TCACGTTTTATATCGCCGCCCAGTTCCAGGCCGCCGGCAAGACCTTTGCCGGTGTGCTCGACATCGACCCGGTACTCGCCATCGTAATCGGCGCAGCGGTCGTGCTGGTTTACGTCTGGCTGGGCGGGTTCTGGGCCGCCAGCGTAACCGACAGCGTGCAGGGCCTGCTGATGGCCTTCTGCGCCCTGCTCCTGCCGCTATTGGCGCTGGCCGCGGTCGGCGGACCGGCGGAATTGGCCGATGCGCTCAAAACGGGTGATAACGACGGCTTTTCGTGGACCGGCCAGTCCTCTTTACCGGCCGCGGTCGGTTTCGTGCTCGGGCTGTTCGGCATTGGGCTCGGCTACCCCGGACAGCCTCACGTGGTAAACCGTTTCATGGCCCTCAGAGACGGCGACGCGCTGCGCCGGGGCCGGCGCATCGCCGTCACCTGGGCCGTCATCATCTACACGGGCATGGTCACGCTGGGCTGGTGCGGGCGCGTACTCATTTCCGGCCTGGGCGACGGTGAACAGGTCCTGTTCGCGTTGGCCACCCTGCTCCTTCCCGCGGTGGCGGCCGGCATCATGGTGTCCGCAATCCTCTCGGCGATCATGTCGACGGCCGACAGCCAGCTACTGGTCGCGGCCTCCAGCGTGAGTCACGACCTGGGAGACGGCCGCCCGGACCGGTCCAGCCTGGCGCGCGCGCGCTGGGTCGTGCTGGCCCTCGGCGCCCTCGCCATCGCGTTGGCCGTATTCTTTCCCGACGACATATTCGGACGCGTGCTTTTTGCCTGGCAGGCCCTGGCCGCGGCATTCGGGCCGCTGCTGATCGTTACGCTGTGGCGCGGACCGGTGCTTCCCGCCTGGCGTATCGCGGCCCTGGCCACTGGCTTTTTGCTGACGGTCGTACTCAGCTGGACGATCGAATCACCCGGTGACTGGGTCGAACGGTTGGTACCGCTGGCGCTGGCGCTGGTGCTGGCGCTTCTCGGTGCAAAAAAAGTTTGCAATTCGCGGTGATGGTGTTATACTTCACTACAACACTGAATAACCAAGCGTGTTGTTGGAAGGAAAATCACCATGTTCAGACTCACAAGAGCACACCGCTACAGGGTTTCCAACCAGCTGGCCGTGCTGGCCGCATGTCTTCTGATCGCCGCCAGTGCTGCGAGCATCGAGCGCACCGCGGATGATTCCCAGCAATCCGGTCCGGCGCTGGTGCAAAATGACACGGCGGCAGCAGGCAATACAGCATCCGTGAACAAAAACAAAGGCTTCAGGATCAGCCTCTACCTGTTCCGCCGCAACTGAGCGAAAAATCCCGATGCCAGCACACTGGAACGACAGTCAGCCGATCTACTGGCAGCTGAAAGAACGCACCGTCGCCATGATCCTGGACGGCACCCTCGCCGAGGGCGAGCCGCTGCCTTCCGTGCGCACGGTGGCGTCCGAGTTCCAGCTCAACCCGATTACCGTCTCCAAATCCTACCAGGCGCTGGTCGATGACGGCCTCGTCGAAAAGCGCCGCGGCCTGGGCATGTTCGTCTGCGAGGGCGCCCGCGCCAGACTCCTGGAATCCGAGCGCACCCGCTTTCTCGAGGAAGAGTGGCCATCCATGATCAGCCGTATCGAGCAGTTGGGGCTCGACCCTGCCGGTTTACTCGATTCGATCAAGAAGAAAGGTAACTGAACCGATGTCATCCATTATTTCCGCTCACGGGTTGACCAAGCGCTACGGCCGGACGGTCGCTGTCGACAACATCGACATCGACATTCCGCCGGGCCGCATCGTCGGGCTCATCGGCCCCAACGGCGCCGGCAAGACCTCGGCGCTCAAGGCCATCCTGGGCCTGGCGACCTATGAAGGCGAGCTTTCCGTGCTCGGCAAGAACCCGGCCAGGGAACGCGCGGCGCTGATGAAAGAGGTCTGCTTTATCGCGGATGTCGCGGTGCTGCCGCGCTGGATCCGCGTTCATCAACTCATCGAAGTCACCGAGAAACTGCACCCCGGCTTCTCGCGCGAACGCTGCATGCAGTACCTTGGCAAAACCAAGGTCCGCCTCGACCAGAAGGTCAAACAGCTATCAAAGGGCATGGTCACGCTGCTGCACCTTGCGATCGTCAGCGCAATCGACGCGAAACTGCTGGTTCTTGACGAGCCGACGCTCGGCCTGGACATCATTCACCGCAAGGACTTCCATGCCAGGTTGCTCGATGATTATCTCGACGAGGACCGGACCATCCTGATCACCACGCACCAGGTCGAGGAGGTGGAACACATTCTCACCGACCTGATTTTCATCAAGGATGGCCGCATCGCGCTGGAGTCGACGATGGAGGACGTGCAGGAACGCTTTTACGCCGTCGACGTGGAGCCGGAAAACGTTTCAGAAGCGCGCCGCTTGGCGCCGATTCACGAAACCCGGATACGGGGCGGCCAATACCAGTTCATGTACGACGGCGTCGACCGCGAAACGCTCCGGAAGTTGGGTGAAACGCACATCCCCCGTGTAGCCGACCTGTTCGTCGCGATCATGAACGGAGGTGAGTCATGAAGTCGATGCTGGCTCTGATCAGGCGCGAATTCTGGGAAAACAAAGGCGCCATTCGCACCACGCCGCTGGTGATCGGCGCGTTCCACATCGCCGGCATCCTGATGGCCGTGTTCACGATGAGCCATTTCGACGCGGATGGCTACACCACGAAAATGGCCATCGCTGAACTGGCCAAGATGTCGCCCGATATGCGCGGTGAGATCCTTTACCAGGGCGGGCTGGCAAGTTCCGCGTTTTTTGCCGTCGTCATGTCATTCGTGGTGTTTTTCTATCTGCTGGGCGCGCTGTACGACGACCGCAAGGACCGCAGCATCCTGTTCTGGAAGTCACTGCCCGCCAGCGACATGCTGACCATAGCGTCCAAGCTGCTCACCGCCATGGTGCTGATTCCACTCGTTTTCCTGGCGGTGTTCATCCTGACCCATATCGTGGCCGCCATCATCATCTCGATCACGATCGCCCTGTCCGACGGCAACCCCTGGACCCTTTTCATCGCGGACTCCAGCCCGTTGAAGGTCTGGGGCATGGTTGCCGCCTCATGGCTGGCCACGTCCATCTGGTCGCTGCCGATGTTCGGCTGGCTGCTCCTGGTTTCCTCGTTCGCGCCGCGGGTTCCGCTGCTGTTTGCGACCCTGCCGCCGTTGATACTGACCGTGCTGCAAGGCTGGATCGAGTTCCTGCAGAGTTTTTCGCTGAAGGGCAACCTGGGCAGCCTGATCAAGGACTGGTTTTTCAACGCGCCGGTCATCATTTCCGCGGAAATCAGCGAGGAAGGCGCCGGCCCTGCCCTTGGCGTGCCCCTGACCGGGGATTTCGACCATGCGGTAACGATCGCCAACATGCTGGAGCGCCTGTTCTCCCTGCAGATGCTGGCCGGCCTCGCCGTTGCGGCGGTATTCCTCGTGGCGGCGCACTGGTTCCGCCGGCGCGCGACGGAAAGCTGACACCGCCTTTCGACAAAGCCCGGGAGCCGGAGACATGCACGGCATCCGCTGCCCTGTATGTCTCTGACCTCATTTAATGAGACAATAAGCCCTT
>JASFSI010000265.1:0-3548 GCA_050114495.1 Lysobacterales bacterium
CTGCGTGCGCGGCCTGTCCTGGCGCCGGGATGGGTTCGAATTCCGTGCGCTGCATCCTTCCCCGGGTCTGCCTTATCTGAAAAACAACAGTTCCTGTGTGCTGGCGGTTCGGCGAGGAAAAGCCGGGCTCCTGCTCCCGGGCGACATCGAGACGGTCATCGAAGACCGCCTGCTGATGGAAGGCCTGGGTGCTTTTCCCCTGATGCTGGCGGCGCATCACGGCAGCGCCGGTTCTTCCGCAGAGGCCTTTATCAGAACCGTCTCACCGGGGGCGGTCATCGCCTCGGCCGGCCTCGGCAACCGCTTTGGTTTTCCACGGCCGGAAGTCCGTGAGCGGCTGAACCGGCTCGGTATTCCCCTGTGGTCCACCGGCGAATGCGGCGGCCTTTCGGTAACGGTCGCGGCCGACGGATCCCTGGAGGCTGCAAGCGCGCGCCGGCAACGGCGACGCATCTGGCGCTGGCCCGCCGCGCCCGGCTGCCCCTGATCTTCGAAGACCACTCAGCGCGCACAGCCCGGGACAAGACCACGGGCGGCTCTGCTGGTATGATTTGATCACCCTGAAACGGCCTTGATTTAACGGAGTGAAATAGCGTGCTGGAAATCCTGCGGGCCGGTGGTTGGCTGATGGCGCCGATCATCGTCTGTTCCATTCTTTCCCTGACCATCATCGCGGAGCGCTCCTGGAGCCTGCGCCGCAAGCGGGTCGTTCCGGACGACGTCGGCGGTACGGTCGAGCAATGGGCCGCGCGGCACGAACTCGATCGGCGGCATATCGAGCAGCTTCGAAGCGGTTCGGTACTGGGCCGCGTCCTGGCGGCGGGCCTGGTCAACCGGCATCGCTCGCGCCACCTGATCAAGGAAGCCATCGAGGACACGGGCCGCCACGTGGTGCATGAACTCGAGCGCTTCCTGAACACGCTCGGCACCATTGCCGGTATTTCACCGCTGCTTGGCCTGCTCGGCACCGTGATCGGCATGATCAAGGTGTTCTCTTCGATCATGGTGCACGGTGTCGGCGACGCCAACCAGTTGGCCGGCGGCATTTCCGAGGCGCTGATTACCACGGCGGCGGGCCTGACGGTGGCGATTCCCAGCTTTTTCTTCTATCGCTACTTCAAGGGAAAGGTCGAGTCCTACGTCGTATCGATGGAGGAGCAGGCCATCAACCTGATCGAGGCCATCGAACGCGGCAACGTCGCGCAACTGGGTTCGGGTGTGCCCGGGGGCTGAATGAGACTGCAGCGCCAGGAAAAGGAAGACCCGACGATCGATCTGACATCGCTGATCGATGTCGTCTTCCTGCTGCTGATTTTTTTCATGGTCAGCACGACCTTCGAACGCGAGTCGGTGCTCAAGATCGACCTGCCCTCGGCCAGCGAGGTTGATAGCCGGGAAGATACGCCGGAAATGCTGGAACTGGTCATTGACAACGAAGGCCGCATGTTCCTGAACGGCGAGCGCCTGCTGGACAGCGACGCGCGCACCGTGCGCGCCGCCCTGGAAGGACTGGCCGGTGAACAGCGCGAGCTGCCGCTGATTTTGCGCGCCGACCGTCAGACACCGCATCATTTCGTGGTGACCGTGATGGACGTCGCCGCGCAACTGGGCTTCATCAACCTGTCGATCGCCACGAACCGGGCGGATAGCGAGGCGGAATGACCGCGCCGTCATCCGAACCGATGGTCGTTTACCGACGCCTGTGGGGCTATACGCGCCGCTACATCTGGATGTTCATCCTGGGCATCGTCGGCGTCACGCTGGATGCCAGCATGCAGGCTGCATTCATCAAGTTCATGGAACCGCTGATCGACCGGGTTTTCGTGGCCAAGGATTCGGAGTTCGGCATGTGGCTGGCCGGAATCATTTTCGGGGTCAGCATCCTGCGCATGGCCGGAAACTTCGCCGGGCTTTACGGCATGGAATGGGTCGGCCGAAAAGTCATAGCGGACCTGCGGCAGGAGCTGTTCGAACGTTATGTTGCGCTGCCGGCGACTTTTTTTGATCGCTACAGCGCCGGCCAGCTGATTTCAAAACTGGCTTACAACAGCGAGCAGGTGGCGAACGCGGCGACCACCGCCGTCGTTTCGGCCTTTCGGGACGTGCTCCTGGTGCTGTTCCTGCTCGGCGTCATGCTCGTGACCAACGTCAAGCTGACGCTCGTGATGCTGTTGCTCGTGCCGATGATCGGCTTGCTGGTCACGGTCATCAGCCGGCGCTTTCGCAAGATCAGCCACCGCATCCAGGACATGATGGGCAATGTTTCGCACGTGACCGAGGAAGCCGTGGTCGGGCAGCAGGTGGTCAAGGTATTCCAGGGACAGGAGACCGAAAAAATGCGTTTCCGCGCGGTCAACGACAAGACGCGGCGACTGCACATGCGTATGGCTGTCACCCATCTTGCTTCGTCATCACTGGTGCAGATCGCCGCCGGGCTGGCCATGGTTCTGCTGCTGATCATCGCCACGCGGCCGGCCCTGCTGGAGTCTATTTCAGCCGGTACGTTCACGGCGATTTTTACCGCGATGATCGCCACCATTCCGCCGCTCAAGCGCCTGACACGGGTGCAGTCGCAGATGCAGAAAGGCATCGCGGCCGCCGACAGCATTTTCCAGGTCCTGGACACCGAGGCTGAAACGGACACCGGCGATTACCGTGTGGAACGCGTAAAGGGTGAACTGGAATTCCGGAACGTAAGTTTTAGTTACAAGGCCGGTGGCCGGCCTGTTCTGAGCGCGGTCGACCTGCACATTCCGGCCGGCAGCGTGGCGGCACTGGTCGGTCATTCCGGTAGCGGCAAGACCACGCTGGCCGGATTGCTGCCGCGTTTTTATTCTGAATACGAAGGCAGCATCATGCTGGACGGGCACGAGCTGTCCGACTACGAGCTGGACAACCTGCGCAGCCAGATCGCACTGGTGGGGCAGAACGTCGTGCTGTTCAACGATACCGTGGCGGGCAACATTGCCTACGGCGCGCTGGCCGGCACCTCCCGCGAAGCCATCGAGAAGGCTGCGCAGGACGCCCACGCCATGGAGTTCATCGAGCAGCTGCCAGAGGGGCTCGATACGCTGGTGGGCGAGAATGGCACGCTGCTGTCCGGCGGGCAGCGGCAGCGACTGGCCATTGCCCGGGCGCTGCTCAAGGACGCGCCGATCCTGATCCTCGACGAGGCGACCTCCGCGCTCGACAGCGAATCGGAGCACGTCATCCAGACCGCGCTGACGCGGGTGATGAAAAACCGGACGACCCTGGTCATTGCACACCGCCTGTCGACGATTGAAAACGCCGACCAGGTCATCGTGCTCGACCACGGCCGGGTCATCGAGTCCGGTACGCACGGCGAGCTGATTGCGCGGGGTGGAGCATATGCCCGGCTCCACGAGGCGCAGAAGGGCAGCGAGCGGTTCGTCGAAACGCCGATCGGGGCCGACCAGGTTTAACGGTGCGCGCCGGGCTCGAACAGAAACTCAATGCCATCTGGTACGGCGCGGAACGCCTGCCGTTCTGGCTCAAGCCGCTGGCCGCCGTCTACCGTGCCGGGCAGG
>JASFSI010000266.1:0-3542 GCA_050114495.1 Lysobacterales bacterium
GCCGGTCCCCACCGAGGCCAATCCCAACGGTTATCACGGCAGGACGTCGATCCTGGAATTGCTGGCGATGACCGACCCGATTCGACGCATGGTGATGCGGCACGCCACGTCCGGTGAGATCCAGGACCTGGCGGTTTCGGAAGGCATGCGCACGATGTACTTCGACGGCCTCAACAAGTGCCTGGCCGGGGTCACCACCCTGGAAGAAGTTCTGCGCGTGACCCAGGACGCCTGATGCCGTTATTCGAATACAAGGCCGTCTCGCCTTCCGGTGAAACCGTGCAGGGCACGATGGAAGCGGCGTCCATGGACATGGTGATCCTGAAACTGCAGGAAGCGGGCAATATTCCGCTGCAGGCCCAGGAGTCGGGCAGCGGCGGCTTCAGCCTTGGCGGATTCCGCCTCGGTCGGCGCGGAATGAACACGCGCGAAGTGGGCGAATTCACCCAGCAGCTGTCGACGCTGCTGGGTGCGGGGCTGCCGCTCGACCGCTCGCTGCAGGTTCTGCTCGACCTGACCGAGAACGACCGGGTCCGGCGGACGGTGACCGAGATCCGGGACAAGGTGCGCGAGGGCGGCAGCTTGTCCGATGCGCTCGAAGAGCAGCACGGTGCGTTCAACCGGCTGTTCATCAACATGGTCCGGGCCGGCGAGATCGGCGGTACGCTGGACGTCACGCTCGACCGCCTGTCCGATTACCTCGAGCGATCCAAGGATTTGAAGGACAGCGTCGTGTCGGCGTTGATCTACCCGGCCATGCTGCTGCTGCTGGCAGCCGGTTCTTTGATCCTCCTGCTGGTTTACGTGATACCGCAGTTTGCGCCGATCTTCGAGGAACTGGGCGGCGACCTGCCGTTCATTACCAAGGTGGTGCTCGCGGTGGGCTACGTTCTGCAGAAATTCTGGTGGCTGATCGCGATCGTCGTCGCGCTGGTCGTCTGGCAGTTTCGAAAAATGCTGGCGGACTCGGAGAAACGCTTAAACTGGGATATGCGCGTGCTCTCGATGAAGTGGGTCGGCGATCTCGTTGCGAAGATGGAAACCGCGCGCCTGACACGCACGCTGGGGACCTTGCTGGTCAACGGTGTGCCGCTGCTGTCTGCATTGTCGATTGCCCGCAACGTGGTCACCAACACGGTTCTGCGCCAGGACGTCACCGACGCTTCCCGCGAGGTCAAGACCGGCGGCGGCCTGGCGCGCGCGCTGGCCAAGGGCGAACGCTTTCCGCGGCTCGCCCTGCAGATGATCAGCGTGGGTGAAGAAACCGGCCAGCTGGACGGCATGCTGATGAAGGTGGCCGATGCCTACGATTCCGAGGTGCGCAATACCATTGACCGCCTGCTGGCCGTTTTCACGCCGGTAGTGACGTTGCTTCTGGCTGTTCTGATCGGAACGATTGTGATGTCGGTGCTGGTCGCGATTCTGAGTGTCAACGACCTGGTGGGCTGACCGCCGGCGTCGCTTTTTCAAAGGAGTACATAAATGTTTTTTAAGCAACTGAGCCCAAGAAAACAGGGAAGACGGGTCAGCGCAGGCGCGGCGGCCCGGGGTTTCACCCTGGTCGAATTGCTGCTGGTGCTGATTATCCTGGCGCTGATCGGCGGCCTGGTGCTGCCCAACATCATCGGCCGCGCGGAAGGCGCCAAGGCCAAGGCGGCTTCTTCCCAGATCGACCGCCTGGCGATGGCGGTCGAGACCTATTACATGGATACGAACAGTTTTCCGGAAACGCTGGACCAACTGGTCGACAACAGCTCCGGTGCGGACGGCTGGAATGGCCCCTACGTCAAGCGTTCCATACTCAAGGACCCCTGGAACCGGGAATACGTCTATCTCTATCCCGGCGAAAAAGGTCAGTTCGACATCATCTCGCTCGGGGCCGACGGACAAGTCGGTGGTGACGACACGAACGCCGATATCGATAACTGGGAATGAGGTATTCGCGTGCCGCTGCGGCGTGAGAAAGGCTTTACTCTCGTAGAATTGCTGCTCGTCCTGATGATGGTGGCGATGATGCTTGCGCTCGTCGGCACCTCGATTTCAAAGAGTATCAGCGGCGCGGAGATGCGCAATGCGTCGCGCAAACTGGCTGCGAGCCTGCGTTACACGCGAACGCATGCGATCCTGACCAAGTCGGAACAGGTGTTCCTGGTCGATACCGAGACCAGGGAATACCGCGCAGCCGACCGCGAGGCCGTGACGCTGCCCGAGGGCATGAACGTCGAGCTGAACACGGCGCGATCGGAGCTGACCTCGGAAACCGCCGGCGGTATCCGCTTTTACCCGGATGGCGGGTCGACCGGCGGAAACGTCCGGCTCGAGGCGAACGGCCGGGTCTACCGGGTCAACGTGGCCTGGCTGACCGGCGAAGCATCGCTCGAACAGGTCGAGGAGTAGCCCGTGCGAATTCACCGGGAAGGGCCCAGGCACCGCTCCAGCGGCGGCTTCACCCTGCTTGAACTGCTGCTCGCGTTCATGGTTTTTGCGCTGAGCTTCGCAACGGTACTGGAAATACTCTCGGGCTCGATGCGCAACACCGTGCGGGCCCGTCACTTCACCGAGGCGGCGCTGACGGCGCAGTCGGTGATGGACCAGGTCGGCGTCTCCGTGGCCCTGGAGTCCGGGGTCGCGATGCAGGGCGAGTCGGGAGAATACCGCTGGGAGTTGTCGATCAACGAGTTCGAAGGCGATGCGGGCGAGATGGAAGTCGCCTCGCTCGCGGACCTGACCGGCATCACCCTGCTGCAGGTCGACCTGTTCGTGTCCTGGGGCGAGCCGGGCCATGAAAGGGAGCGCCGGTTCAGCACGGTCAAGGCCATGCTGTCGAACCAGGCGGACAACGGCATCATGACGACGCTGCCGGGGATTCGCCAATGAGCCGGCGAAAACACACAAGGGGTTTTACCCTGGTTGAACTGCTGCTGGCCATCTCCCTGATGAGCATGCTGCTGGCCCTGGCCTATGGCGGTTTGCGCGCATCCAGCCAGGCCACGGAGAAGGGTCAGAAGATACTGGACGAAAGCAACCGGATTCGAATGGCGCACATGTTCGTGCGGCGGCAGCTCACTCAAATGCTGCCGCTGGCTTTCGAGCAGGACGAAGACGATCAGCAGGGGCGCACCGTGTTTATCGGCGAGCAGAACCGCATCCGCTACGTGGCCCAGATGCCCGGCTACCTCGGCTACGGCGGGCCGCAGGTCCAGGAGGTCGAAATCGTGCCGGGCGCGGACGGCCTCGAAATGGTGCTTTCCCATGCCCTGCTGCAGGGTTTCGAAGAGCCGTTTCTGTACGAGCGCGAACCGGTGCTGCTGCTGGACAAGATCGAGTCTGCCGCCTTCAGTTTTCTGGGGATCGACGAGAACGGCGAAATGTCCAACTGGGTCGCCGCCTGGGACGATCCGTCAACCCTGCCCCTGGCCGTTGCGCTTGAAGTCGAGTTTACCGAGGACACTTACCTTCAGTGGCCGGAACTCACAACCACGGTCCGCATCGACGCATCGGCGCTGTCAGCCGTGAACGGCAACGTCCAGGACAAACCGGCA
>JASFSI010000267.1:0-3518 GCA_050114495.1 Lysobacterales bacterium
GTTGTTCATGGTGGCCTGTCGCCGATTGCTTTCGAGTCCACGTATTGTACTGGCTGCGCAGGCTGACCGATATCAACGCGGCGCAGGCAGGTCTGGTGCACGCTGCCGGGACAGTCGTTGCGCAGTCCTGCGCGCATCGGGGACAATCGTGCGAGAACCTTTCGCGCTCAAGCGGCCCGGTTCAGGCCAAAGGAGATAAAAGTGACATTCGATCTCGAATTCGTACGCTCCCGCTTTCCTGCTTTCAGCGAAACGTCACTGGACGGCTTTGCGCACTTTGAAAACGCCGGCGGTTCCTATGCCTGCGGCCACGTCATCGAGCGCCTCGAGCGTTATTACCGGGAGACCAAGGTGCAGCCTTACCATGCTTTCGACCCGTCCCGGCGAGCGGGCCAGGCCATGGACGCCGCAAAAACCCGCCTGGCCGCCTGGCTGGGCGTCGAAGCGAACGCAGTGCATTTCGGGCCTTCCACGTCGATGAACGCCTACGTGGTGGCGCGCGCGTTGGCCGAACACCTGGCCCCGGGCGACGAGGTTATCGTCACCAACCAGGACCACGAGGCCAATATCGGCGCCTGGCGGCGCCTGGAAAAGGCAGGTATCACCGTGCGGGAGTGGCGCGTGGACGCGGCCAGCGCGGAACTGCGCATCGAAGACCTGGAATCGCTTCTGAATGAACGCAGCAAGGCGGTTGCATTCACCCACTGCTCGAACATCGTCGCCAGCATCAACCCGGTGCGCGAGATCTGTGACCTGGTGCACGCGGCGGGGGCCCTGGCCATCGTGGACGGCGTTTCCTTCGCGCCGCACGGTCTGCCGGACATCCCTGTTCTCGGTGCAGACATCTATTTCTTCTCGCTCTACAAGGTTTACGGTCCCCACCTCGGGGTGATGGTCATGGGCCGGGAGTTAAACGAATCCCTGCCGTACCAGGGTCACTTTTTCAACGCGAAAAAACCGGCGTACCGTTTCACGCCAGCCGGACCGGACCATGCCCAGATCGCGGCCGTGAACGGCGTCGTCGACTACCTGGAAGAAGTGTACGAGCAGCATTTTGCCGCCCCGGCCGGGCCGCTTGAGCAGGCCGGCGCCGTGCAGGAACTGTTTCGCGCGCGCGAAACTGAATTGCTGCAGCCCTTGCTGGATTACCTGGATGCCCAGCCGCGCGTGCGCCTGATCGGGCGGACGGCGGCAGCCGCGCGTGCGCCGACCGTGGCCTTCAGCGTCGACGGTCAATCCTCGCAGGAAATCGCCAAGGCATTGGCGAGACAGGGAATCGGCGTCGGCGCCGGCGACTTCTATGCCTATCGCCTGGTCAAAGCGCTGGGCTACGACATGGCGGACGGCGTGGTGCGCGCCTCGTTTGTGCACTACACCTCGAAGGAAGAAGTCGAGCGACTGGTGACTGCGCTGGATGCGCTGATTGCTCCATAGAGCCTGCGGCTCGTCGTTGACGGGGTCCAACAGCGCTATACTGCGATGCAGCGGTTTGAAGCCGAAAACTCTTATTAAAGATATTGCTAATATAGCTTTCCCTATATTAGAATTATCTAATTTTATATCCGCCCCAAGCGGGCGAAGGAATATCAATCGTGAAATCGCAGAGCACTGCGCCACTCGTGTGCCGTAATTCCAACGGCCTGTCGCACCGCCTGGTGACCCTTGCGGTACTGGCCTGTTCGTTGTTGTTGCTGGCGCTTCCTGCCGCGGCGCAGGACATGGAAACAATGGCTGCGTCCTACGAAATCATTCCACAGGAACGCAGTTTCGACGGTTTCGTTGAAGCCGTGCGCCAATCCACCGTTTCAGCCCAGGTTTCGGCCCGGATCGAAGAACTGCCTTTCGATGTCGACGACTACGTGGAGCGTGGTGACATCATCGTTCGCTTTCGCAACCAGCAGGCGGCGGCGGACCTGCAGCAGTCCGAAGCGGCGCTGCAGGAAGCGCAGGCGCGGCTCGAAGAAGCGACCGCCAGCCACGAGCGAATCGAGCGGCTGTATACGCAGGAGCGGATTTCCAAGGCGGACATGGACCGGGCCACGGCGGACCTGCAGTCGGCCCGGGCGCGCGTCGAAGCAGCCCGGGGCGCGTTGCTGGGCGCCAGGGAACAGTATGAAAACACGCTGGTGCGAGCACCGTTCGCCGGCATCGTGGTCGAGCGCCACGTGGAACTGGGTGAAATGGCGACCGTCGGCATGCCGTTAATGACCGGGCTTTCGCTGGAGCATCTGCGCGTGGTGGCCGATGTTCCGCAGCATGATATTGCCGCGCTGCGACGGGATGGCGGCGCCATGGTCGATCTGCCCGGTGGTGAGACGCTGCAGGCGCAGAAAATCAGGATTTTTCCCTACGCCGATGCCGGCACGCATACGTTTCGCGTTCGCATCCGCCTGGCCGAGGGGCAGCACGGCATCTATCCCGGCATGTGGGTCAAGGTGCGTTTCATTACCGGCGAAGACGAGGCCCTGCTGATACCGGCCTCGGCCCTGGTGCGCCGCAGTGAACTCACGGCGGTTTACGTACTGGACCAGGAGGACCGCCTGAGACTGCGCCAGATACGCCTTGGCCGCGAACTCGATGACGGTCGAATCTCGGTGTTGGCCGGCCTCGAGGAAGGTGAACGGGTGGTGATCGACGGTGACGCTGCCCGCCGTGTCCTGCTGGGCAGCCGCTGAGGTGATCGCAAATGACTAGCGATAAGAGCGACAGCCCGAAACTGGGCATCGCGGGCGCGCTGGCCAGGCGCTTCCTGCAGACCGAGATCACGCCCCTGCTGGCCCTCGTGGGCCTCCTGATGGGTTTGTTCGCGGTCATCGTCACGCCGCGCGAAGAAGAACCCCAGATCGACGTCACCTTCGCCAATGTCTTCATCGCCTACCCCGGCGCTACCGCGCGCGAGGTGGAACAGCTGGTCAGTACGCCGATGGAGCGCATCCTGTCGGAAATCGACGGCGTGGAGCACATTTACTCGGTATCCATGCCGGGCAACAGCATCCTGACCGTGCAATTCGAGGTGGGTGAACCCCGCGACGAGGCCATCGTCAGGCTGTACAACGCGGTTTACTCCAACCAGGACTGGATGCCGCAGAACATTGGCGTCATGCCCGCGCTGATCAAGCCGCGCGGGATCGATGACGTACCGATCGTAACCGGCACCCTGTGGAGTGAAGATCCGAACGTCGGCGCTTACGAACTGCGCCGGGTGGCCCACACCATCGAAACCGAACTTCAGCGGGTTCCCGGAACAAGGGATATCGACGCCTTCGGCGGGCCGGACCGCGTGGTCAGCGTGCGTCTGGACCCGACGAGGCTTTCCGGTTACGACATCGACCTGCAGCAGCTGCGCCATGCGCTGGCCAGTGCCAACGCCTCGGCCAACGCCGGTTCGTTCGCCTCGGGCAACGAGGACGTACTGGTGCAGGCCGGAACGTTTCTGAGCACGCCCGAGGAAGTGGCCGAGCTCGTGGTCGGCGTGCAGGAAGGCGGCCGGCCGGTGTTCCTGCGCGACGTCGCGACCG
>JASFSI010000268.1:0-3508 GCA_050114495.1 Lysobacterales bacterium
CCCAGGTCGAAGGTGAAAAAATGGCTTCGGTCGAGTCCGGACTTCACGCCCGGGTGCTGCAGGCGCGGCCGGACTGCACCGCCAGCGTCCACACCCACCAGCCCATCGCCAGCGCCTACACGCTGCTGGACCGGCCGTTGCGAATAAATAACCTTGAATTACAAAAGTGGCTTGGCAACATGCTGCCCTGCGTGGCCTATGCGCCGTCCGGAACCGAGGAACTGGCCCGCCTGGTCGCGGGCGCTTTCGATGCCGGGAATCACGCCTGCCTGATGCGCAATCACGGCGTGGTTTGTGTCGGCCGGGACATGGACGAGGCCAGGAAACGCCTTGCTGCGCTGGAAGCCGCCTGTGCCGAATGGTTCACGGGACGCCTGGACGAAGCGCCGGCGCTGCCGCGGGCCAGCGAAAAATTGCTGCGCGAGACCTTTTCCGCCGCCATGTTTTTACCGGGGCAGGGCGGTCGATGAAAAATACGATCAAAGAATTGCTGCTGAAAGATCATGCGCGCTTTTTGATAAAGGGCCTGTGCGGCAATCCGGACGATTCGTTTTCGATACGCGTTCCGGGCCGGCTGGAGTTCTTCATGGTGCAGGGCGCAGACACCCGGCCGCGGCACCTGTTCATGGAAGCGTGCGACGGTGTTGCTGCGCTGCACGCGCAGCTCTACCGCGCGCGTCCGGACGCCGGTGCCGCGCTGCTCGGCCGTTCGCCCTGGTGCACCGCGCTGGCTGACCTGGATGCGACGATACCGCTGCTGTTCGACGAGCAGGCGCGCCATATCGGCAAAGTCGAGGCGAGCGTGGCCGCCGGCGACCTGCCTGGCCTGAAAAAAGCCGTTGCGGGCGGGGCGAATGTCGCGATCGTCGGCGAACAGCGCCTGTGCCTGGGCGTGACGCCGGAGCGCATCGTGCTGAACGCGGAATTGTTCGAGAAATGCGCCAAGGCTTTCGTAATCGCCCACAGCAGCGGTGCGCCGGTGGAAAGCCTGCCCCGGAAATCCTGCCGGTTTTATATTCAGCGCATGCTGGACGACCAGGCCCGGGCAGCCGAAACCCTGGCCTCGGGTCGCATCCCCGAGGGCATGAACGCTTACTGACAGCGCCCACCGGGCCGTGTTTACAATGGTTCCGGTTTTCAAAACGAAGCATTCGCGGAGACTTTCATGCCGAACCCGATTCGCTGGGGCATCCTCAGCACCGCCCGGATTTCTCGCCAGTTCGCCGGTGATTTTTCTCATGCGAAAGGCGGAGAACTGCTCGCAGTGGCCTCGCGCAGGATGGATCGTGCGCAGGCCTTTGCCAGCGAGTTCGGCATTCCGCGAGCCTATGGCAGCTATGAGGAGATGCTGGCCGACCCGGACATCGATGCGGTCTACGTCTCCACCCCGCACACCCTGCATCTTTCCAACAGCATGCAGGCGATCGCCGCGGGCAAGGCAGTCCTGTGTGAAAAGCCGCTGACGGTCGCGCCGGGCGAGGCGGAAGAACTGTTCGCGGCTGCTGAGCAGGCCGGCGTCTACCTGATGGAAGCCATGTGGACCTGGTTCCTGCCCGCCGTACAGACGGCGCTCGAATGGCATGATTCGGGCCGCATCGGGAAACTGCTGCACGTGAAGGCGGATTTCGGTTTTCCGATGCCTTTCGACCCGGCCTCGCGCGTGTATGCGCGTGAACTGGCTGGCGGCTGCTTGCTCGACATGGGCATCTACCCCATCGCCCTGGCCTGGCTGTTTACACGCAGCGATCCGCTGTCGATTCAGGTTCAGCACCACCTTGCGCCCAACGGTGCGGACGACGACGTGCTGATGCACTTTGACCTCGGTGAATGCCAGGCAGCACTCTCCACCTCCTTTCGGGCCAGGCTGCCCAACAGCGCCTGGCTGATCGGCGACGAGGGAACCATTGGGATTCCGGATTTCTGGCGCGCGCGGGAATGCACTTTGTACCGTCGCGACGAGGTGCTCGATCACTTCAGCGACGATCGCCGGGGACGCGGTTTCGAATTCGAAATCGCGGCCGTTAACCGCGACCTGCAGGCGGGCCGGAAGCGCCCGGGCGTCGTCACCTGGAAGGACAGCCGGGCATTCCAGCGGCACATGGCCGCTGTGTTCAAGAAAATGGGCCGGCAGCCGGTGTTGTAATCGCCACCGGCCGCAGCCATATCTTTTTGAAGACACAGACGAAGAGGATTGATCCGATGAACGACATGGCGTTTGAAGTCACCCTGGACATGCCCTACGAAAAGGCGGTGGTTACCGTGGTCGATGCGCTCAAGCAGGAAGGTTTCGGCGTGCTGACCCGAATCGATGTGCACGATACCCTGAAGGAAAAAATCGACGTCGACTTTCGCAAGTACTCGATCCTGGGCGCCTGCAATCCGCCGCTGGCGCACAAGGCGCTGAGCAGCCGGCCGGATGTCGGCCTGATGCTGCCCTGCAACGTCGTGGTGGAAGAAAGCGGCGAGGCGCGCTCGCTGGTTCGTATTCTCAACCCCAGGGCGATGATGGAAGCCGGCGGTTTCGCCGACGATCCGGTGCTGGGCGAGGTCGGCGGCGAAGCGGACGCGCGCCTGCGGCGCGTGGCCGAGGCGCTGACATCCTGAGAGCCGGCTAACCATTGTGGCGGCTCCCTGCTAGAATCACCCAATTCTCACTCGACGACAGGCCGCCGTGGACAAGGACGTATACGAAAAACTCAAGGCGCAGGGCCATAACCGCATTCCGGTCTGGCGCACCGTGCTGGCGGACCTGGATACGCCGCTGTCGGTCTATCTGAAACTGGCCGACGGGCCGGACGCCTACCTGCTGGAATCGGTAGAGGGCGGTGAAACCTGGGGCCGCTTCTCGATTATCGGTTTGCCCTGCGTGCGTCGCTACGTGCTGCGCGGCGACAGCGTCATCGCTTACGAGGATGGCGCCGAGGTCGGCAGCGAGAAGGTGGACGATCCGCTGGACTTCGTCTCCCGTTTGCAGCGCCAGTACGACGCACCCAAGCTGGACGAGCTGCCGGTGTTCACCGGCGGTCTGGTGGGTTACTTCGGTTACGAGATCGTGCAGCGCTTCGAGGAGCGGCTGCGCGACGACGACAAGCCCGACCAGCTCGGAACACCGGACATGGTCCTGCTGCAGTCCGAAGAGGTGGCGGTATTCGACAACCTCGCCGGCCGCCTGTACCTGGTGGTCAACGTCGACCCGCACCGCGCCGACGCCTGGTCCTCGGCCCAGCGGCGGCTGGACCGCCTGGTCTACCGCCTGCGCTGCGGCAGCCCGGGTTACGGCGAGGGCTCGGTGCAGCGCACGCCGATCGACGAGAAGGATTTCAGCCACAGCATCGATCGTGCGGCCTACATTTCCGCGGTCGAAAAGTGCAAGGAATACATCCTGGCCGGCGACATCTTCCAGGTGGTTCTGTCGCAGCGCATGAGCGTGCCTTTCGACGCGCGTCCGCTGGACGTTTACCGGGCGCTGCGCGCCTTGAACCCTTCGCCGTACATGTATTTCATCGAC
>JASFSI010000269.1:0-3497 GCA_050114495.1 Lysobacterales bacterium
GATGACCACCTACGGCTCGATGACCGAGACCGCGCTGTCGATCCGAAAGTACTCACGAGAACTGTATATTCGGCTTGAAAAGGAAACCGGCCAGCAGACCGGTTTCGCACCCGTGGGCTTCATCGAGCTGGCCGCGGACGCCGACCGCCTGGAGGAACAGCGGCGCATCGCGGCGTTCAACCGCTACCACGGCAACGAGGTACAGGAGCTCTCGCCGGCTGAAATCAAATCCCTGTTTCCGTTCGCGGACCTGGACGGCGTTGCGGCCGGTTTTTACAGCCCCGGCGACGGCCGCATCAACCCGGTCGATGTCACGATGGCGCTGGTGAAGGGCGCGCGGATGAAAGGCGCCACGCTGCTGCAGCATTCGCCGGTCGAAAAAGTGCTGACACGAAACGGAACGGTCAGCGGCGTGCGCACCACCCGTGGCGAGGTCCGCTGCGAATTCGTGGTGAACTGCGCCGGCATGTGGGCACGGCAGCTGGGCGAGAAAAACGGGGTCTGCATCCCCAACCAGGCCGCGGAGCACTACTACCTGATCACCGGCGACATTGCGGGCATGGACCGCGACCTGCCGGTACTCGAAGACCCGTCACGCTATGCCTACTACCGCGAGGAAACCGGTGGGCTGATGATCGGCCTGTTCGAAAAAGACTGCGCGCCGTGGCGGGTCGAAGGCATACCCGAGGACTTTTCCTGGGGCGAACTGCCGCCGGACTGGGACCGCCTGGGGCCCTTTCTCGAGGACGCGATGGCGCGGGTTCCGGCCGCGATGGAGGCCGGAATCCGAAAGTTCTTCTGCGGACCCGAGAGCTTCACGCCCGACATTGGCCCGCTGGTCGGCGAGGCCCCGGAGATTCGCAACTACTTCGTTGCGGCGGGGCTGAACTCGGTCGGCATCATCACCGGCGGCGGCATCGGCCGGGTCGTTGCGCAGTGGATACTCGACGGCCGGCCGGACGTTGATGTCACGGCGATCAACGTCGACCGCTTCCAGCCCTGGCAATGCAACCCGGCTTACCGGCGCGCCCGCGCCTTTGAATCGCTGGGCCAGGTCTACCAGTGCCACTACCCCGACAAGCAGTGGCAAACGGCGCGGGGCGCGAAACGCTCGCCCTTCCACGACCGCCTGGCGGCGCAGGGTGCGTATTTCCGGGACGTGAGCGGCTGGGAGTCACCGGCCTGGTATGCTCCGCAAGGACAGGAGGCAAAAGTCGAAAAACTGTCCTGGGGCCGCCAGAACTGGTTCGGCTGGTGGGCGGCCGAGCACCGGGCCTGCCGCGAGGGCGTGATCCTGATGGACATGTCCTTCATGGGCAAGTTCCTGCTGCAGGGACGCGATGCCGGGGCGCATCTCGACCACCTGTCGGCCAACGCGGTAAACGGCGCAACGGGGCGCATCACCTACACCCAGTGGCTGAATGAAGCGGGCGGCATCGAGGCCGACCTCACCGTCATCAAGCTCAGCGAGCAGCGTTTCATGGTCGTCACGTCCGATACGGCGCACCGCCATACCGGCGCCTGGCTGGAACGGCATATCGGCGCAGGGCGGCACGTCGCGGTGACCGACGTGACTTCGGCCTACGGCCAGCTCAACATCCAGGGGCCGCGCTCGCGGGAACTGCTGCAGTCCGTCACATCGGCCGACCTGTCGAACGAAGCCTTTCCGTTCCGCTGCGTGCGTGAAATCGATATCGGCTACGCCCGGGTTCTCTGCGTGCGCATCACCTACCTGGGTGAACTGGGCTACGAACTGTACATTCCGTCCGAGCAGGCCGTGCACGTGTACGACGTGCTGGCCGAAGCGGGCGCACATTTCGGCCTGCGCCACGCCGGCCTGCGCGCGCTGTCCAGCCTGCGCATGGAAAAAGGCTACCGCGACTGGGGGCACGACATCGACAACACGGACGATCCTTACCGCGCCGGCCTCGGTTTCGCCGTGCGCCTGGACAAGCCCGGCGACTTCATCGGGCGGCGGGCCTGCGAAGAAATCAGGGCCGCCGGCCCGTGGGCCGAACGGCTGGTTCAGCTGCTGCTGGATGATCCGGCACCGCTGATGTTTCACGGCGAGGTCGTGCTGCGTGACGGCGTGCCGGTCGGAGAAGTCCGCTCCGCATCCTACGGGCATACGCTGGGCGGCGCGGTCGGACTGGCGTACGTGCGTGCCAATTCGGTGGTCGAGGAGCAGTGGCTGAACAGCGGTGACTGGGAAGTCGATATCGCCGGCGTGCGCCATGCGGCGCGGGTCAGCCTGCGACCGATGTACGACCCGGACATGAAAAGAGTGCGCGCATGATGAAAAACGAAGGCCTGTCTTTTCGCTTCCGCTCGGCGATCGCCCGGCGGCCCGGGCGCAGCGTCGTGGACGGCCTGCGCAAACAGGACCGGGGCGAACCCGACTATGCGCGTTACCTGGCTGAACACGAGGCCTACCTGGCGGAACTCGATGAAGCCGGCCTCACCGTGCACCTGCTGCCCGCGCTGGAAGCCTTTCCCGACTCGGTATTCGTCGAGGACACCGCGCTGTGCCTGCCCGAGGGCGTCGTCATTCTCAATCCGGGGGCGCCGTCGCGCCGCGGCGAAGCCGGCGTGATGGCTTCCGACTGCCGTTCGCTGGGCCTCGAGGTTCACTCGATCGACTGGCCGGGCACCATCGACGGCGGCGACATTCTGCTCACCGACCGGGAAATCCTCGTCGGGCTCTCCGAGCGCACCAGCCGTGACGGTTTCATGGCGCTGCGCGACCGGGTCGAGCCCTGGGGCTACCGCGTTCGCGCGGTGCAAACGCCCGCTTCCGTGCTGCACTTCAAGACCGACTGCTGCGTGCTGGGGCCGAACAGCGTATTCGCAACGCCCCGCCTGTCGACGGCATCCTGCTTCGCCGACTACGACGTGATCGAAACGCCGCCCGGCGAGGAAGCGGCAGCCAACTGCATTCGCGTGAACGACCGTGTGCTGATCCCGGCCGGCTACCCGGCAACGCAACGAAAGCTCTCCGCGGCAGGATACGACGTGCGCGTGGTGCCCGCCTCGCAGGCGGCCCTGCTCGACGGTGGCCTGTCCTGCCAGTCGCTGCGATTCTGACCGGTTTTCGCTGCACCGCCTGACGCGGGTCAGGGATCATGAAATGGGGCGGCTTTAGACTGCTGAAAAATACGAGCACAGCGAGCGGGAATCCCGAATGTTCCTCAAACCGGCCGTGCTGGCCCTGCTGGCCGGCTTGCCCCTGATTGCAGCCGCGCAGCCGGCGGTGCGCCCTGTCCTGCCCGCGACGGCGCTGGCGCAGGCGCCGCTGCTGGACGGCCAGGTGCTGGACGACCCCGCCTGGCAAACCGTAGTGCCGGACACGTCGTTTACGCAGAACACGCCTGACGACGGCGCGCCGGTCAGCCAGCGCACCGAGCTGCGACTGGCCTACACCGACGATGCGGTCTACGTGGCGTTCGTCTGCTTTGACGACAAACCCGAAGGGATCATCGCCTCCGATGCGAGACGGG
>JASFSI010000270.1:0-3496 GCA_050114495.1 Lysobacterales bacterium
GGTCGTGCACTGGATCGAATTGCTGGGCTGAACAGGCGTTTGCGCGGGTCAGTTAATCCCTGAACGCCAGGCTGAAAATTAGAGCCGCGCTGCCGCTTCCAGCGCGGCGTAGGTGATGATCATGTCGGCCCCGGCGCGCTTGATGCACAGCAGGGTTTCCATGGTCACGGCGTCCGCGTCGATAAAGCCGCGCTCACCGGCCGCGCGTATCATCGCCTGCTCACCGGAAACGTGGTAAGCGGCCGTCGGCACACCAAAGCGATCCTTCGCCTCTCGAATGACGTCCAGGCTGGATACCGCCGGCTTTACGATGATCATGTCCGCGCCTTCCTCGAGATCGAGTTCGATCTCGCGCATCGCCTCCCGGCCGTTGGCCACAGCCATCTGGTGCGTATGGTGAAGACCGTGCTCAGGATTCGAGCCGGTGCCGGCCTTGAACGGGCCGTAAAACGCTGAATTGAACTTGGCTGAGTACGGCATCGTCATCACGTTGATGAAACCGTCTTCGTCGAGCGCCTCGCGAATGGCAAGAGTCTGCCCGTCCATCATGCAGGACGGCGCGATGACATCGGCGCCCGCCGCCGCAAAGGAAACCGATATTTCACCCAGCTTGGCCAGGGTCTGGTCGTTGTCGATGATGCCGTTCTCGTAAACACCGCAGTGGCCGTCCGGCCGATATTCGCACAGGCAGAGGTCCGCGATCAGCAGCAAGCCGGGAACCGCGTCTTTCAGCTCTGACATCGCGCGTTGAACCGCGCCGTCCGGACTGCAGCCGGACGAGCAGCCCATGTCTTTTTCACTGTCTTCCAGCACGCCGAAAAGAAGCACGGCCGGCACACCGTGGTCTCTGACCTTGTGAGCGAATTCGATCAGCGGCTTGCCCGACAGGTAGCGGCTACCCGGCATCGCGGCAATCGGCCGGTCGTCATCGCGGGCCGAAGTCACGAACAGCGGCAGGATGAAATCCGACGGCGTCAGGCTTGTTTCCCTGACCAAGTCACGAACAGCAGGTGAATACCTTAACCGGCGAAGCCGGTTTTCCGGAAATGCCATGTCAGTCTCCGAGCAGGCGTCGGGCGCTCTTGCCCATCAGGTCTTCGGGAATGTGGTCTGAAAATTCGATGATTCGAGGCAGTTTATATTCCGCCAGTTGCTGTCGGCAATGCGCGAGAAGGTCGCCGGCACTCAGTTCTGTGTCCGCGACGACCCGTGCCTTCACGGTTTCACCGCCGGCAGCGTTCTCGACACCGCTGACCAGCGCACGCCTCACTCCGGCCATTTTCTCGATAACCGCACGGACTTCCTCGGGATCGACCTTGACCCCCGCCACGTTGATCATCGCGTCGCTGCGACCCAGCAGGCGCAGCTCACCCTTCTCAAATACAGCCCGGTCATTCATCTTATAGCTGCCGTCTTCAGCAAACACGGCGTCAGTCGAGCCGACATAAGCACTGAACATTGCATCGCTGCGGACCCGGACCTCACCCTCCTCGCCCTCGGCGCAGCGTGAACCGTCGGGCTGCAGCAAACGAATACCAACACCCGGAAGCGGTGCCCCCACCGTGCCAGGCGGCTTTTGCTGCTCGCCGGAGATGCACAGGGTTCCGGTTTCAGACGATCCGTAAAGCTGACGCACCCGGATTCCACGCTCTCTCAGTTCGGCGTCAAGCTCCGCCGGCAGCAGGGCGCCGGAAGAAATCCATGCCCGCACCCTGGACAGGTCGTAGCCGACATCGAGCACGCGAAGCAGAGAGCGGTAGATGAAAGGTGAGCCAATGACCACGGTAACCCGGTGCTCGACCAGGGCGTCCAGAAACGGACGCGGCAGGAAACGATCCATGGTGACGATCGAGGCACCGGCCAGGAGCGGCATCAGCAGGCAGTTCGAAAAGCCGTTGGCGTGCCAGAAAGGAACCACGGCCACAAAGCGATCGGCGGAAGTGACGCCGAGCGCAGTCGCAACCCGGCGAGCATTGGCGAGCACGGCCCGGGCGGACCTTTCCGCCAACTTAGGCCGGCCCGTGCTGCCGGAAGTGGAAAGACAGACAAAGGCGCGCCGTGCATCGAGTTTCTGCCCGACCGTCTTTACCGTTTCGGGCGATCGCAGCGGCACCTCGTCAACACGGATCACCGCCATGCCCGCCGGAAGGTCGGATGCCTTTTCAGCACGGCACAGAATGGCGCCCACCGCGCAACGTTCGACGGTCTCCGACAGTTCATCCGGCGTCAGGCCGGGACTGAGCGGCAAGCAACAGTGACCGCTGCGGGCAACAGCCATCACGGAAGCGACCGAGTCCGCTGAATTCGGCAGCAAGACCCCGATTCGCTGCGTCGAGGGCAGGCCGAGGGCCGCAATTTTATTGGCAAGCAGCGAAGCTTCGGCATCAAGACCTTTCCGCGTCACGCAGCGGCCGGAATGCTCGATCACGACTTCATGATCTTCCGCCAAACCGGCCGCGAGGTGTTCGAACGAGATCAACGGATCCACTGGACTCAGCTTTCCCGCACGGCCTTGTCGACATAATCTGCCAGACGCGAAATGTCTCCCACCAGTTCCGGGTCGATATCTGCCGGATCAAAGCGAATGCCGAAGCGCTCTTCCAGCGAGATCACCAGGTCGACCATGAGAAGTGAATCCACCGCTGTCAGTTCGTCGAGCCGCCCGCGGGCCTTCAGCGTTTTCGAGGCATCCTCGTCCAAGCCAACCTGTTCACAGACCAGGTCAAGTATCGTTTCACGTGTCTCGCTCATCCTGTTTTTCCTTGTTTTTTCGCAACCCGAGTCGGCGGCCGAGACCCCGGGACCAGATTTCCCACTCCTCCGGGTACTCGGTCAGCCAGGCTTCCAGCCTCTCAAGGAATGGCCGCATTCGGACCAGCACCTCGTCCGGGCCGGACCGGCCGGATAAATAAACGGGTTCCTCGAACCGAATATGCACACCACTGCTGTCGCCCGTGCAGAGCATGCGCACCAACGGAGCGCCGGTAGTCTCTGCAAGGCGCAAGAATCCGACCGGAAAACTTCGCTCGACACCAAAGAATGGCATGGAGATGCATTCCGTGGCCAGTCGCACGTCGATGTGCATGTTCACGATCCGGTTTTCCCGCAACTTGCGAAGCACCAGCATGCCGACCTTGCCGGGCGTGGCCGGAACTTCGTCCTCCACGATTCGGCTCAGAAAACGGCCGTAAGCGGGAGCGACGAACCAGTTTCCCAGGCGGCCCAGGCCCGCGCTGTAAGGCACCGGGTTGCGAACGCTGACGATCGAGTAACCCGACCGCCTGAGCAGGAACTTCGACAGGCGGTTGGCATGAAAATGGCCGCTGACCACGAGGACGCCCCGGCCGCGACCCAATGCATTCTCGAGGTGATGAAGGCCTTCGATCCTGGAGTTTTCACGCAGCGCCGAGATGTCCAGGCGGTGCATGACGAGGTCATCCGCAGCTTTTCGCAGGTCCCGTCTGATCCATTCGCGCACAATCCGATCTTTTGGGCG
>JASFSI010000271.1:0-3494 GCA_050114495.1 Lysobacterales bacterium
CGACCGTGGTGCCGAGGTAAACGAAAATAAAGTAGGGCAGCAGCATGCCGATGCTGGTGCCCGCCACGTAGTCGCGCAAGCTCACCGAGGTCAGGCCCAGGGCGTAATTCATCCACGGAAAGGGCAGCAGCGCGAGGCGCAGCAGCAAAACCACCGTGAAACCCTTTCGTTCCACGGCGCGATCGATGGCAGTGAACAGCCCCTGCCGCCGGATCGCGCGCTCGATCCAGCGCCGCGCGAGTGTTCTTGCCAGCAAAAAAGCCGCGGTGGATGCCAGCAGTCCCGCAACCCAGACCACGGCCATGCCCTTGGCCAGGCCGAACAACAGGCCGGCGAGCATCATCGGCACCGACGCCGGCAGCAGGGCAACGAAGCTGACCGCGATAAAAATCGTTACCACGAACAGGGCCCGGGTGGGGTTCGCGTTCGCCCACGCCTGCAGGGAGATCACGTAGTTCTCGAACGGCATCAGCACGGCCAGCGCCAGCAGGGCGGCCAAAACTGCAATCAGGATGGCGGGTTTGCGGTACTTCAATTGCCTGTCCGGGTTTCTCATCGCATTATGCCGGTATCGGGAGTCCACGCAAGGCAGCTGCGTGTAAACCGCGGGACGAAACGAAGAGGCTCGCCGAAATCAACGTTTTCAGTCGGCCCCTATCGAGCCCCGCAGCGCATCCCGATGCGGATTCTCACGTGCCATACGGCCGGTCGGAGGGTGGCGCTGCAGCGCCTTTTTTCGGCCGGGGTTACCTTGACGGCAGGACGTGCCGGCTTTTGCGTACGCCCAGCGGGCGCAGGAACTGCCCGAACAGAGCCCGGCCCAGCGTGGCCGACTGGCCGATGAGGCGACGGGTTTCCTCGCGAAGTTCCGCCGGGCTGCACTGGCCATGGGTCTCCAGGTCCGCGGTGTATTCCGGCAGCGTCAGCCAGCGGTTGATCAGGCGCTCGTCCAGCTCCAGGTGGCACTGCAGGCCCCAGGCGTTCTGCCCGTAGCGGAATGCCTGGTTGGCGCAGCTTTTTGAAGCGGCCAGCGGAATGGCGCCTATCGGCAAATCGAAGGTGTAGCCATGCCAGTGGAATGCCGGGCTCGGTTCGACCAGGGCGCAGAAAAGAGGGTCTGCCGCCGAGTAGTGGGTGGGTTCGATGTCGTGCCAGCCGATCTCCCAGCGCGGCAGCGGCCGCACGAGCGCGCCCAGTGCATAGGCCAGCAGTTGCGCGCCCAGGCAAATGCCCAGGACCGGGATTTCCCTGTCCAGCGCGGCTTCGATGCACTTGATTTCGACGTCGAGGTGCGGGTAGCGGTCCGCCTGGTCGGGCATCTGCGGGCCGCCCAGCACGATCAAGGCATCGTAGCGGCCGATGTCCGGCCGTGCGTCCGGGTCGCGGTGAAAGTTCACGTAACGGATCCGATGTCCGCGGGCGCGAAGCATCGGGTCCAGCGTACCCAGGGGTTCCGCCGCGACGTGCTGGAAAACGAGAACCTTCGCCATCAGACCGTGGTCAACTTGCGTCCCGAATTTGTCCGTCGCCGCGCACCACCCACTTGTAGCTGGTCAGCTCGGGCAGCGCCATCGGCCCGCGCGCATGCAGCTTCTGCGTGCTGATGCCGATCTCGGCGCCCATGCCGAACTGGCCGCCGTCGGTAAACGCGGTGGACGCGTTGGCGTACACGGCCGCGGCATCGACCTCGTCGAGGAAGCGCTCGATCACTTGCGGTTGTTCGGCGATGATGGCCTCGGAGTGCTTCGATGAATGGCGGTGGATGTGCTCCAGGGCCTCGTCGAGGCTGCCCACGGTTTTCACGGACAGCTTCATGGACAGGAACTCCTGGCCGAAATGCTGCGGTTCCGCGCGGCGCAGGGCCGCGGGATGATAGAGGTCTTCCAGCGCATCGAAGGCCTCTTCGTCGGCGAACACCTCGACGCCCTGTTCCGCCATTTCGCGCAGCAGGAACGGCAGGTTGCCCAGCAGGTCGCGGTGCAGCAGCAGTGTGTCCAGCGCGTTGCAGACGCTGACCCGGCGGGTCTTGGCGTTGGTCACGACGGCGCGCGCGGTGTCCAGGTCGGCGCTGGCGTCGACGTAGGTGTGCACGATGCCCGCACCCGTCTCGATCACCGGTATGCGGGCGTTGTCGCGCACGAAATCGATCAGGCCCTGTGAGCCGCGTGGAATGGCCAGATCGATGAAGCCCACCGCCTCGAGGATTTTCGGCAGCCACTCGCGCTCGGGGGGCGCCAGGAATACACAGTCGGGAAGCACGCCGTTTTCCAGCAGGACTTCGTGTATCAGGCGCACCGCCACGCGGTTGGTGTCGCGGGCGTCGCTGCTGCCTTTCAGGACGCAGGCGTTGCGCGTTTTGAAGCACAGCGCGAATACGTCGAAGGTCACGTTGGGTCGCGATTCAAAGATCACCGCGATCACCCCCATCGGCACGCGGACCTTGCTCAGCTCCAGGCCATTTTCCAGGCGGCGGCGCTCCAGCACCTCGCCGACCGGCGCCTCCAGGGCGGCAACGCTGCACAGGTCCGCGCGAATGGCGTCCAGGCGTTCCGGGTTCAGCAGCAGGCGGTCGTACTTCGGGTCGTCC
Source organism: Lysobacterales bacterium (assembly GCA_050114495.1). GTDB lineage: Bacteria > Pseudomonadota > Gammaproteobacteria > Xanthomonadales > SZUA-36 > JABDPF01. The sequence goes on from JASFSI010000271.1 coordinate 2,588, forward strand.
TGCGGCATGCGCGACAGGTCGGCGCGGTTTGCCTCGAGCAGCTCGTCGCTGCAGGCGGAGATTTTCGCGGCCAGCTCATTGAGCACCGTTACGGCCAGCGCGTCGTCGATCCGGGCCAGTTCCCGCGCGGCTTCCCGGGCGTTTCGAAGCCCCTGCTTGAGTTGTTTTAGCGCATCGCTCATCGTGTTCAGTCCATCAGGTACAGGTAGTCGTAGTGGATCAGCGGTTTGCGGCCGCGCCGGCCCATCACGCGCCCCGCTTCTTCGTGGTCGTAGGCGGCCCGCCCGCAGCCGAGCACTTCGCCGCCGGGTCCGCAGACCTGGATCACGTCGCCCTGCTGAAACGGGCCTTCGACCGACTCGATTCCGACCGGCAGCAGGCTGGCCAGGCGGCTGCGGTCCAGCAGCGCGTCGGCCGCACCCTTGTTGACCGTGACCGAACCCTCGGCATGGGTATCGGCGCTGGCCAGCCAGCGGCGTGTCGGAGAGACCTCGTCGCCCGCGGGAAAGCGCGTTCCGGCAGCCTGACCGGCGCAGATTCTTTCCAGGATATCCGGATCGGCTCCATCGCCGATAACCACCGTCGTTCCGAGCCGGGCGGTGCGCCGCGCCATGTTGAGCTTGCTGTGCATGCCGCCGCGGCCCAGCGCCGAGGCGCCGGCCTGCACGACGTCTTCCGGCCGGTGCACGGCATCGTCCCACTCTTCGATGATTCGCGTGCCCTCGGCTTCGGGATCGCCGTCGTAAACGCCGGGAACGGTGCTGAGCAGGCACAGCAGTTGCGCCTTGACCATGCCGGCGATCAGGCCGGCCAGTTCGTCGTTGTCCGTGAACATCAGCTCGGTGATGCTGACCACGTCGTTCTCGTTGACCACCGGGAGGATGCCGGCGCTCAGCAGGCCCTCGAT
>JASFSI010000272.1:0-3475 GCA_050114495.1 Lysobacterales bacterium
AAGCGCCGCCACGCCATTTTGAGTGCCGCGATATTCAACCCGGGTCACCCCAAAGCAGATGATCGAGCGCCCCGCGGTAGCCGTAGCGCTCGAGGTCTATTCTGCCGTCGAGGAACACCACGCCCTCCTGCTCCAGCAATTCTTTTTGCATGCGGTGGCCGCGGCTGTCCTCGGGCAGGGCGATTTTTCCCTGCGCATTGACCACGCGGTGCCAGGGAAGCTCGACACCGCGCGGGGTGCGGCGCATGGCCTGCCCGACCCGCCTGGCCCAGCGCTTCTTGCCGGCCAGCCGGGCGACCTCGCCGTAGGTCAGCACGTGGCCGCGCGGGATGCCCTGGATAACCTGCCAGACGGCTTTTTTCCACTCGTTGAAATCGAGGCCTGGAGCTTGTTGGGAGTTCACGCCGGTTAAAGTCTTTTTCGCGGTGTATGCTTGGATTCCAACGAAGGAGATGAGGGCGAAATCATGACGGTACAAGCCGACACGCGCATTCAACGCCTGCCGGAGCGGGGCAGCACGGACTTCGGCATGGCCTGCGCCATCGTCGACGAGGCAAAAATCTGCCACGTGGGATTCACCCTAGAAGAACAGCCCTACGTCATTCCGATGTCGGTCGCCCGGGACGGCCGCAGGCTGCTGCTGCACGGCTCCTGGGTCAGCCGCATCATGCAGAAGCTGGCGGGCGGGCTGCCTTGCTGCGTCACCGTTACCCACCTCGACGGGCTGGTTGTCGCACGCTCGGCCTTCCATTCCTCGATGAACTACCGTTCGCTGATGGTATTCGGACGAGCCACCGAGGTGACCGATGCCGATGAAAAGATTCGGCTGCTGGATGTGCTGGTCGATCACCTCATCCCTGGTCGAACGGCCGAGATTCGCCCCTCTACGAAAAAGGAACTGGACGCAACGACGCTGCTGGCTTTGCCGATCGAAACATTCAGCATCAAGTCACGCAGCGGCCCGCCCGGCGATGCGGCCGGCGATCTTGACGCACCAGCATGGGCCGGCGTCATACCGCTTCGGCTGCAGCCCGGAATCCCGGAGGACGCACCGGACCTGGCGCCGGGACTTTGTCCGCCGCCCTGTTTTACCTCGGAAACATGAACTGGACCTGGAAGCGCCATTCCCAGTCTGGTCCACCCGACGGTTTTTCCACGTAGTAGAACAGCTGGGAATTGATATTCACCGGAAGCTGGCCAATCCGGACGATCTTGCCTGCGCCGCCACCGATGGGGATGGTCCAGCGTTCACCGCTCGGCGCGTCCCAGTTGGCCGTCATGATCGGCGCGCTGGTGAAATACCAGCCGCTGGGAAAGTTGTAATTGATGAAATACTGGAACAGGAAGCTGTTCACGTCGGTTCCATCGCTGTCGCCCGCATAGTCCCAGACCTGGCTGGCCAGCGCGCCGATCACCCAGCGACCCGGCATCGTCAGCACCACCGCGGAAATTCCCGCCGAGTAACGTTCGGTGCCCAGGACATCCTTCGAAGCCGTCGGAAACGCCAGCACCGGGCCGACGCCCCAGATAACGTCGCCGGGATCGCGCGGCGAGATGAACGCGGTAAAATTCAGATCACCGATTCCGTTGCTTCGATCGTCACCGGGAAACGGCGCACTGACGACCGGCAGGATCGTTCGGGTTATGAGGTTCCAGTCGTCGCTCAGCTTGACCGGATAAACCGGTTGGATGTTCAACACGTTTTGAACACGGTCATCAGGGCCGATACCGAACTGCATATTGTTCTGGAACGGAACGCTGACCAGGTCGCCGACCGGGTTCTGAGCGGTTTTGGCCAGGTCCCCGGTGGCGCCGGATTCCTGTGCGAAGACCGCTGCTGAAAACAGGCCGAAAAGCAGGATGAAAAAAATTCGCACGCGCATAACTTCGCTCCCGGGTGGCAGGTCAGTCTTTTTGACCTGAAGCTTCTTGTGAAGCTTTTAATATACCACGCAATATATTGATTTCATTCTGATCAGGCCGCGCACGATTGAACAGGCGACGCAGCCGCATCATCAACTTTTTCGGCTGCCTCGGATTCAGGAAACGGATGTCCAGCAGGGTCTCCTCGAGGTGCTTGAAGAACAGCTCCATCTGCCGGTCGTCGACCGGGCTCCAGTCCGGCGGCGGCAGGGACACGTCCACTTCGGACAGCGCCGCCATGCGCAATTCGTAACACATGATCTGCACGGCCTGCGAGATGTTCAGCGACGAGTAGTCCGGGTTCGCCGGAATGTTGACCAGGAACTGGCAGCGCATCATCTCCTCGTTGGTCAGGCCATAGCGCTCGCGGCCGAACAGCAGGGCCACCTCGTGCACTTCCGACTCACCCAGCGCCTGCCGGGCAGCGCGCCGGGCGTCGTACATCGGCATCGGCAGGCTGCGCAGGCGCGCGCTGGTGCCGAGCACCAGAGAGCAGCCTTCAAGGGCCGAATCCAGCGAATCGTGGACCACCGCATGCTGCAGGATATCGTCCGCGCCCGAGGCCATCGCGGTCGCTTCGGCGTGCGGATAGATCTTCGGCGTGACGAGGTGCAGGGACGAAAGACCCATCACCTTCATGGCCCGCGCCGTCGCGCCGATGTTGCCGGGATGCGTGGTGTTGATCAACACGACGCGCACACGCGCGAGGGACGAACGCACCTTATCGTCATTGTCAACTGCCATCGCACCCCCGCTTCTGTTATCCTTTGCCGCCTTTCCAGCCTGGTCGGACATCATGCATCCTGTTATCAATGTAGCCGTCGACGCCGCCCATGCCGCTGCCAACATCATGCGCCGGCAAATCCAGCACGTGGACGCCATTCCTGTCGAACGCAAGGCCCGCCACGACTACGTCACCGAGGTCGACAAGGCCTGCGAAGAGGAAATTGTAAGGCATATCCGCCATTACTACCCGGACCATGCCTTCCTTTGCGAAGAAACCGGCGTAGAGGGTGACAGCCATTCGGTCTGGGTCATCGACCCGCTGGACGGAACCAGCAATTACATACACGGCATTCCGCACTTCGCGGTGTCCATCGCCTATCAGCTCAACGGCCGCACCGAGCACGGCGTGGTTTACGACGTGATGCGCGACGAAATGTTCACCGCCAGCCGCGGTTCCGGGGCGCGCCTGAACCAGAAGCGCATTCGCGTGGCTTCACGCAACAGCCTGGAGGACGCGGTAGTCGCCACCGCCTTCCCGTTTCGGCAGCGCGACAAGCTTCAGGCCTATGCCCGGGTGTTCCAGGGTGTGCTGTCCAAGACCGAGGACTTCCGGCGGGCGGGCACCGCGAGCCTGGACCTGGCCTGGGTGGCCGCGGGGCGCCTGGACGCATACTACGAGATCGGCCTGCAGCCATGGGATGTGGCCGCAGGCACGTTGCTGGTGCGTGAAGCCGGCGGTGTCGTGCTGGACTTCGAAGGCGGCGACCAGGTCGAGACCGCAGGCAGTATCGTCGCAGCTCCTTACAAGCTGATGGCGCCGCTGCAG
>JASFSI010000273.1:0-3462 GCA_050114495.1 Lysobacterales bacterium
GGCCCTGGAACACGTCCAGCAGGCCCATTCCCTGGCCAAGCTGCTGCTGGCGGACGTGCGCGAGGCCGTCAGCGAGATGCGCCTCGACGACCGGGTCGATGTCTCTGCCGCGCTTCAAACCCTGGTCGACGGCATGCCGGAGCCGCGCATCCACCTGGACCTTCCGCTGGAGGTCGCCCGGCTCGACCCGGTGCGGGCGCAGGTGGTGCTGCGCTGCGCCCAGGAAGTCATCACCAACAGCGTGCGCCACGCGCGTGCCGACAACCTGTGGATCAGCCTGGAGCAGGCCGACGATTCGGTTACACTGAGCGCGCGCGACGACGGGCAGGGCGTGAAAAAAGTCGAGCCCGGCAACGGCCTCAAGGGCATGTCCGAGCGGCTGAATTCCCTCGGCGGAGGGCTGGAAATCGATTCCAGGCCGGGTGCGGGTTTCCGCTTGCGCGCCTGGGTTGGACTGGAACACACGACATAGCGCCTGGCTGCAGGCGAAAAAGGCGAAAACATGATCAACGTGATGCTGGTGGACGACCAGAACCTGGTGCGCAAGGGCGTGCGCAGCCTGCTGGAACTGTCCGACGAAATCGAGGTCATCGCCGAGGCGGCCGACGGAGCCGAGGCGATCGAGATGATTCCCGAAGTCAGGCCGGACGTGGTCTTATTGGACATGCGCATGCCGGGCAAATCGGGCATGGACGTGCTGAAGGAGCTGTCGGAGCGCGACGCACTGCCGCCCACGATCATCCTGACGACGTTCGATGACGATGAACTGGTGCTGGCGGGGATCCGCTATGGCGCGCGGGGCTATCTGCTCAAGGACGTGGCCCTGGCGGACCTGGTCAACGCGGTCAAGAAAGTCGCCGCCGGGGAGTCGATCGTCAAGCCGGCGATCACGCAACGGCTGCTCAAGGGCCTCGAGCACATGCACAACGAGTTTTCCAGCCTGGAGCAGCCGGACCCCCTGACCGACCGGGAGACGGAGATCCTGCGGCTGATGGCGGGCGGCTACAGCAACAAGGAAATCGCCAATTCGCTGGACGTGGCCGAGGGCACGGTCAAGAACCACGTGTCCAATATCCTCTCGAAGATGGGCGTGCGCGACCGCACCCGCGCGGTGCTGAAAGCACTGGAACTGGGCCTGATCTGACGGCTTGCAAAAAACAAGCGGGCCTTGCGCCCGCTTGGTTTGAATGGTTTGTCCCGGGGTTGGCGGCTACAGTTGCTCGAACTGCCGCTTGAGGTCGGCTTTATCGTCGGTGACGATGCGTTCCAGCGTTTCGACGCGCTGCCGAAGCTCGGTATTCAGCGCATCGATTTTTCGCTTCAATTCGTCCAGTTCTTCCTGGCGGGGGGCTGCACTGCGCGCTTTCACATGATGACGGTAGGCCTCGCTGGCCATGGCAGCGATAACGATCAATACAATGGCGGTCCACATGCTCATTCGCTCACACCTCGGGTTTTCCTGATGCGTATCTTCGCGCAGGCGGAACGCGTTCAACAGTGACATTAGTCAGGGTCGGGGTCGCGGTTTCGTTTTCATCCGCCGTGTCAGCTGCCGGGCCGGTCCGAGCGCTCGATGCCTTCCGGCAGCGGATCGATCGTGGTGACCTCTTCGTTGTCCTCGAAGTGAATCCGCTCCATCAGGTAGCACAGGCAATCCTGCTGAATGACGCGGCGGTCGAGCGACAGCATCGACGGCATCACCTCGCTGCGGGTCCGGATCTCGCCGTCGCCGAACGAAAAAAAGCGTTCCGTGATGTCGTTGCCCTCGTTGTCCCGGGCGAGCAGGGGCGGGTTTTCCGGCTTGTTGATCACGCCCCAGGACGTACCGGCAGGAAGCTCCTTGAAATTGTACAGGTCCAGGTCCTCCTTGAAGGCGACGTCCACGGGTACGTTTCCGAATCCGAACAGGACGTCCGGGTCGACGTTGACCGTGGCGACCATGTGGAACAGGTGCACCGCGTCGGGGTCCGGCGGCTCCAGGGAAACCTCTTGCAGGTGAAGACAGGTCTCCAGGAATGCCATACTGTGGTCGGTACCGTGGATTTCCCCGGCCTGTCCGCATTCCAGCGTCAGCGACGGACAGAATTCAGACATCGAGTGCGAGAGGGTACCCAGCGGAACCGTGAAATAGGCGACCTTGGACGAAAACAGCGAGGCCAGCCTGAGGTAGTCCGAGCGAATCCGGTTCACGGCGGCGTAGTGCGGGTTGAGCCCGGTATTGTTGTGGATGTCGATGCAGGCCACGGGCCGCAGTTCGAGTAAGCGGTCGTGCACTTTGCGGAACAATCGCGTATAGGCGCTGTCTGGTTCATCGCCGCCCGGCCAGCAGCGGTTGAAGTCAGGCTGGTCGTCGAGGTGACGCAGGCGGTGAGCGGCCGCCACGGGGTTGCCGATAAAGATAACCAGGGAGCGGGGCAGTTCGTCGCGGTCGTAATGGCTTTTCAGCAGGCGGCGCAGGGCCTCCCAGCCGGTGGTCTCGTTGCCGTGCTGCAGCACGCTGACGACCAGGGGCCGCTCCACGCGGCCGCGCAGGTGAATCAGCGTGGGTCCGGGCAGTTGCCGGTGCAGCGAGTCCGCTTCCCGTTCCAGCAGGCCGTCGGGAAAATGGTCGAGCTCGGTCAGGATCGGTGCGCTGCTGGGGGTCACGTTTTACCGTCAAAGGGTGGAACAGACCGTCAAGATAACGTCAAATCGTGAATGGTGGAAGGACGGGCTTGAAATCGGACCTTCGCGACCCGAAAATTTTTGCAGTTTACTGAGTGGGGAGTACTCATGGGCGAATTGAGCATCGAGGCGAGATCGCTGAGCAAACGCTACGGCCGGCTCGTCGCAGTCGATCAACTGAGTTTTGATGTGGGCGCCGGCGAAGTCCTCGGTTTTCTCGGGCCGAACGGAGCCGGCAAATCCACCACGATGAAAATGCTGACCGGCTTTCTGGCACCGACGTCCGGCACGGCGCGGGTCAACGGGCACGACATCGTCGAGGATTCCCTGGCCGCCCGGCGCTGCATGGGCTACCTGCCCGAGGGCGCGCCGGCGTACGGTGAAATGACCGTCAGGCGATTTCTCGAATTCGTCGCCCGCGCCCGGGGTTTCAGCGGGCGAGACGCGGTGCAGGCGGCCGGCGCGTCGATCGAGCGGCTCAACCTGGACGGTGTGCCCGAACAGCCCGTCGAGACGCTCTCCAAGGGGTTCAAGCGCCGTGTCGGGCTGGCCCAGGCCATCCTGCACGACCCGCGGGTGCTGATCCTCGACGAGCCCACCGACGGCCTGGACCCGAACCAGAAGCACGAGGTCCGCGAGCTGATCCGGGACATGTCCAGCGACAAGATCATCATTATCTCCACGCATATCCTCGAAGAGGTGCACGCGTTGTGCAACCGGGCGATGATCATCTCCGACGGGCGCCTGCTGGTTGACGATTCGCCGGATGGGCTGATTGCCCGCTCGCGCTACCACGAT
>JASFSI010000274.1:0-3442 GCA_050114495.1 Lysobacterales bacterium
GCTGGAGTCTCGGCTTCGGCCAGATTTTCTATTTTGCAGACCGCCGCGTGCAGATCGACGACGAACCGGTCGACAACGAAGACCTGTCACCGTTTCTCGGCGAGTTCACCTGGTACTTTTCGCCGCAGCTCAGCATCGCGGCCGGACTGCAGTGGAACTGGGACCGCAACCGCTTCGACGTCGGCACGCTGAACCTGGGCTGGTCGGGTGACCGGGGCCAGCGCGTCGCTTTCGAATACCGCTACCGCACCGAGCGGGTTGACCAGTTCGACCTGCGGCTCAGCTGGCCGATCGGCGAACGCTGGATCGTGCTGTCGCGCCTGAACTACTCCTTTGCCGATGACGACCTGCTCGAACTGCAGGGCGGATTTGAATACGAAAGCTGCTGCTGGGCCCTCCGCACCGTCCTGCGCCGCTACCTGAGAAACCGCGACGGCGAATACCGCGACGGAATCTACGTCGAGTTCAACCTCAAGGGGCTGGCGAGCATCGGCAGCGGACCGAGCGGCATGTTCTGATCGCCTTTCGTGTAAAATCACGTTCTGGCTAACGCCCCGGCACCGATCGGGCCGGGTCATTTTTGGAGAAGTCTTTCGAATGAACGAACCGATGAATGCCCGCCACAGCTGGGCTCTCACCGCTTTAATCCTCCTGACCGGCGCCCTGTTGCCGTCACAGGCCCATGCCCAACTGCTGCAGGACAGCGGCTCAGGGGATATTGACTCCATCGTCGCCCTCGTGGATGAAGACATCATTCTGCGCAGCGAACTGGACCAGGCAATCGCCGGCATCGTGCAGCAGATCCAGGCGCGCGGCGAGGCCATGCCGCCCATGCACCTGCTCGAATCCCAGGTCCTGGAGCGCCTGATCGTGACCGAACTGCAGGTCCAGCGTGCGCTGCAGACCGGCATCCGGGTCAGCGACGCCGACGTCGACCAGTACCTGGTCAGCATTGCTCAGAGCAACAACATCACTGTGCAGCAGATGCGGCAGACGATCGAATCGGAAGGCATGGATTTCGCCGAGTTTCGCCGCAACATCGGTGAGCAGGTCATGACCGAGCGTCTGCAGCAGCGCATCGTCAACAGCATGGACCCGATCACCGATACGGAGATCGACATCCTGCTGGCCTCGGAGGACTACAGCGGCGGTGAGTACAATGTCTCGCACATCCTGGTGGTCGTTCCCGACGGTTCGACGCCCAGCGAAGTCGAGCAGGCCAAGGCCAAAGCCGACGATGTTTACCAGCGCCTGGTCGACGGGCTCGACTTCGCGTCCGCGGCGATTTCCTACTCCGAGAGCCAGGAAGCCCTGCAGGGCGGCCTGATCGGCTGGCGGGACCTGAACAGTGTGCCGGCGTTCTTCGCCGACGCCGTGCGCGGCCTGCAGCCCGGCGATTTCACCGAGCCGGTGCGCAGCCCGATGGGGTTCCACATCATCAAGGTCAACGACTTTCGTGAAAAACGCCAGGTCGTGGTCGAGGAGTACAACGCCCGGCACATCATGATCCAGGTGAACGAGCTGGTCACTCCGCGCCTGGCCATGGAACGCATCATCGAGATCCAGGAACAGCTGGAGTCCGGCGCGGACTTTGCCGAACTCGCAAAAGAATATTCCGACGATACGTCCACGGCCAACCTCGGCGGCGACATGGGCTGGTTCCCGCCCGAGGCCTATGGCGAGCGCGTCTACCAAACCCTGATGGGTCTCGAACCGGGCGAACTCAGCCAGCCGTTCCAGACCCAGGGCGGCTGGCATATCATCGAGTTGCTGGGCATTCGTGAAACGGACCGCACCGAGGAAGCGATCCGCAATGACGCGCGCGAAAAAATCATGCGTCAACGGGCCCAGCAGGAAATCGAGAAAGTCATCCGCCAGATGCGCGACGAGGCTTTCGTCGAAATCCGCCTGCCCGGCCACGAAGACAACAGCTGACAGAGTGAATGGCCGCATGACGGAAACGATGCCGCTGCTGGCCATCACCCCGGGTGAACCGGCGGGCATCGGCCCGGAAATCCTTCTGCGTTTCCACCAGGAGCACCCCGAGTTCCGGGTGCTGGCGGTGGCGGATCCCGTCTTGCTCGAGGAAACCGCCGAATCGATCGGCGTGAAAGCGTCGATCAACAACTGGCAGCCGGGCGACGAGAGCCCCGAAGGCGTGCTGCACTGCCTGCCGGTGCAGCGCGGCGTGCCGTCAAAGCCGGGTCAGCTCGAACCGGCCAACGCGGCTTATGTGCTCGAAACACTGAAACAGGCCACCAAGATCGTTCAGCAGGGCCACGCGGCGGCACTGGTAACCGGGCCGGTGCACAAGGGCGTCATCAACGACGCCGGTGTTCCCTTCAGCGGCCATACCGAGTTCCTGGCGAAACTGGCGGGCGTTCCCCGCGTCGTGATGATGCTGACCGCGCCCGGCCTGCGCGTCGCGCTGGTCACCACCCACCTTCCGTTGCGGGCCGTGCCCGGTGCGCTCACGCCCCAACGCCTCGAGGATGTGCTCCGCATCACCGAGCGCGAACTGCGCAAACGTTTTGGCATCGCACGACCGCGAATCCAGGTGCTGGGGTTGAACCCGCATGCCGGTGAAGGCGGACACCTCGGCGGCGAAGACGACGGAATCATCAGGCCGGTGCTCGAAATTCTTCGGCGGGCCGGCTTTGTTCTGGATGGCCCCGTCCCGGCCGATACCGCGTTCACGCCTCCGCGGCTGGCCCGCTGCGACGCGGTCGTCGCGATGTACCACGACCAGGGGCTCCCGGTTCTGAAGCACATGGGTTTCGGGCGTTCCGTCAATGTCACGCTGGGCCTGCCTTTCGTTCGCACCTCCGTCGATCACGGCACCGCGCTGGATATCGCCGGCAAAGGCCTGGCCGATGCGGGCAGCCTGTACCAGGCGGCGGACGCGGCCCGCAGAATGACCCTGGCGGAGGGAAGCGCGCACAGTGCGGCACCAGGCGCGTAAACGCTTTGGTCAGAATTTCCTGACCGACCCGGGCATCGTCGAGCGCATCATCGATGCGATTTCACCGGGCACCGGCCAGCAGATCGTCGAAATCGGGCCCGGCCTGGCCGCGCTGACCAGGCACCTGGCCGACTCGGGCGCGCAACTCCACCTGGTCGAGATCGACCGCGACCTCGCAGCGCGGCTGCGCAAAGAATTCGCCGCGAGAGACAACGTCACCGTGCACGAGGGTGACGCGCTTTCGATGGACTTCGGCAGGATCACGGACGAAAAGCGCTTTCGCCTGGTCGGTAACCTGCCGTACAACATTTCGACACCCCTGCTGTTTCACGTGCTCAACTGGAGCGATGCGATCGTGGACATGCATTTCATGCTGCAGAAGGAAGTCGTGAACCGCATGGCCGCCGCACCCGGAGGCAAGGCCTGGGGCCGACTGTCGATCATGTGCCAGTACCACTGCAGTGTCGCGCCGCTGTTTGA
>JASFSI010000275.1:0-3430 GCA_050114495.1 Lysobacterales bacterium
TCGGACCGGAAAAGCTGGTCGCTGCTCTGGACGTCAGGCTGGATGAACTCGGCACGCCCTGGCCGCGCACCCACGGCTGGACGCGCGACTCCAGCTTCGACCTGTGGCGGCTGCTGGCGTTTTACGAAGACCGGGGATTGAAACACGTTCTGTGCACCGACATCGGCAAGGACGGCGCCATGAAGGGACCGAACGCCGGCCTTTACGACTCGATCGTTGAACGCTACCCCGCACTGAGAGTCCAGGCGTCCGGCGGGGTCAGCGGACTCCGGGACCTGCGCCGGCTGTCGCGCACCGGCGCGGACTCGGCCATCGTCGGCAAGGCGTTGCTCGAGGGCTGTTTCACCGTCGCGGAAGCGCTCGAGAGCCTGTCGTGAGCATGAACGTGGCGAAACGCCTGGTGCCCTGCCTCGATGTGCGCGACGGCCAGGTGGTCAAGGGCGTGCAGTTCCGCGACCACCGCGTGATGGGCGAGATCGTGGATCTGGCGGCGCGCTACCGGGACGAGGGGGCCGACGAGCTGGTGTTTTACGACATCACGGCGAGCCCCGAAGGGCGCAGCGTGGATGTCGACTGGGTGCGCCGGGTTTCCGAGACCATCGACATACCCTTCTGCGTGGCCGGCGGCATCCGCAGCGTCCAGGCAGCCGAGCGTGTCCTGTCCCAGGGCGCGGACAAGATATCGATCAACACGCCGGCGCTGGAAAACCCGGATCTCATCGACGCGATGGTCAAGGCGTTCGGCAGCCAGTGCGTCGTGATCGGGGTCGACTCGATCGCCGAAGGTGAAACCTGGACCGTGCGTTCCCACACCGGCACCCCGGATAACATGAAATCACCGGGTCGAAAGACGCTGGACTGGCTGACCGAGGTGGTCGGCCGCGGCGCCGGCGAAATCGTGCTGAACTGCATGTCGGCCGACGGCACGCGCGCCGGCTACGACATCGCCCAGCTTTCCGCCGCGCGCGCGGTTCTGCCGATCCCGCTGGTGGCATCCGGCGGCGCCGGCGAAACGCGGCATTTCGTGGACGTGTTCAAACAGGCGGATGTGGACGCCGCGCTGGCTGCGACGGTTTTTCACTCGGGCCAGATCCCCATCCCGGAGCTTAAAAAATCGCTGGCTGAAGCCGGCATCGAGGTACGGCCGTGCTGATCCGTGCAACCGAAGACATCACCTGCATCGACTGGGAGAAAGTGAACGGGCTGGTTCCCGCCATCGTGCAGCATGCTTTTGACGGCCGCGTGCTGATGCAGGCCTGGATGAACCGCGAAGCCCTCGAACGCACGCTGCAAAGCGGGCGGGTGACGTTCTGGAGCCGCAGCCGACAGGAACTCTGGACCAAGGGCGAAACGTCCGGCAACGTGCTGGAACTGGGCGCGGTGTACAGCGATTGCGACAACGACAGCCTGCTGGTCACGGCGATGCCGGCCGGGCCGACCTGTCATCGCGGCAGCGACAGCTGTTTTGATGATGAAACCCGCACGGCACCCGGGCTCTCGTTCCTGGCCGAGCTGGAACGCGTCGTTGCTCAGCGGTACGAAGAACGGCCCGAGGGCAGCTATACCACGAGACTGTTCGAGGCCGGCGTCAAGCGCATTGCGCAAAAAGTCGGGGAAGAGGGCGTCGAGACCGCCCTTGCGGCGGTAGCCGCCGACAGCGAGGAACTGGTGAACGAGTCCGCCGACCTGCTCTACCACCTGCTGGTTCTGCTGCGGGCGCAGGGACTCAAGCTGTCAGACATCACATCGACACTGGAGGCACGCCATGGATAAAGACGCGGGAACGATCGCCGCGCTGATGATCCGCCTGAAGGACCACCGCCTGCCGCGCGCTCAAAGAATACTTGAGCAGGTCAACGCCGGAGAACCCCTCAGCGACGAAAACCTGGACTTTCTCAAGCGCGTGTTTGCCGACGCCAGGAACATCAGCCCCCTGGTCGAGCGCCACCCCGAGTACCACGGCCTGGTATCAAAGATGATCAGCCTGTACTCGGAGATTGTCGGCAAGGCGCTGGAAAACGAGGAAAAAGCCTCCGGCAGCTGAGAATCGCGGCCGTGGGCGGCGCGGACGGCATGGCGGCGGATAGTGACCGCTAATCAGACTGCAATGCCAGCACCGGATCCATGCGGGCCGCCGACAGGGCCGGGTAAACGCCAAAACCCACGGCGATGGAAACACACACCAGCACCGCAACCACGATGACCAGCAGCGACCAGGCCACGGCCCAGCCGGCGAACGCGGCAATGGTGTAGGCCAGCAACACGCCCAGCAGCACACCGATCAAGGCACCCAGCAATGCAATGACGCTGGCCTCGACCAGGAACTGGCGCACGATGTCGGTTTCGCGCGCTCCGACGGCCCGCAGGAGACCGATTTCGGATTTCCGCTCCATCACGCTGGCCAGCATGATGTTCATGATGCCGATTCCGCCGACCAGCAGGGAGATGCCGGCCACGGCTGACATCACGATGGCAAAAATACGCTGGGTCTTGCGGTGCTGCTCCATCAGCCTGGCCGGCACGGTCAATTCAAAATCGTTCTGCTCACTGTGGCGCCGGTTCAGCAACTGCTCGATGGCCGGCGCCGCATCGGCCGGGTCGATACTGGCGTCGAGGCGCAATTTGAGGCCGTCGAGTTCGGACGCCAGCGGTTCACGCTTGAGCCGGACCAGGCCGGTTTCCAGCGGAATGTAAATGTGATTGGCCTCGCCGCCCACTTCACGTCCCTGGAACTGGCCTTCGGACAGCTGCCGGTCACGCAGCACGGCAACCACTTTCAGCCACAGGTGGTTGACCTTGATGTGCTTGCCGACCGCCTCGCCGTTGGGAAACAGGTGACGCGCCGCCGCGCTGCCGAGAACGGCAACCTGCTTGAACATGCGGTTCGCGTCTTCACCGAACAAGTCGCCCTGCGCCGCTTCCAGGCTGGACAGTGAAAAATAGGCGGGGCTGACCGCGTAGACCGTGGCGCGCGCCTGGCCTTCGCGGCTGAACAGCGACCAGGTTCGAAAGCGCGTCGAACCTGCCCAGTTCTCGACAAAAGGCAGGGTCCGCGCGATCGACTCGGCGTCACGAACATTGAGCCCCGCGGAGTGCTTGCGAACCTCGTTCAGCGATTCGCGGTCGAGGTCGCGCGCTTCGACGATCAGGTTGCGCAGACCCATCCCTTCAATCATTTCCAGGGCCTGGCGCTTGCCGCCCTCGCTGACGGCCAGCATGGCGATCACGGCGCCGACGCCGAACACCATGCCCAGCAGGGTCAACGCGGTTCGCATGCGATGGTGGGCCAGTTGGCCCATCGCCTGCCGGGCGTCCATCACGAGGTTGGCGATATGCTGCTTCATTCGCCGTTACCCGCGGGTTCGACCAGGCTGATGCGTTCTCCCGGCTCGATTCCGGAGCGAATTTCGACCAGGTCCGGGCTGCTCAG
>JASFSI010000276.1:0-3417 GCA_050114495.1 Lysobacterales bacterium
GCAGAATCTCCAGCGTGAAATCCACACCTTCAAGGGCGGCGCCCGCATGGCCGGCCTCGAGGGCCTGGGCACCTTTGCGCACGCGATGGAAAACCTGTTCGAACAGATCGCCGAGGGCCGCGTGGAGGCGACGATCCTCTCCGTCCAGGCACTCGAAGAAGGTTGCGACAAGCTGAACCTGTGGGTCGAACGAATCCAGGGCGGCACGGTGCCAACGACCGACGCGGCACAGGCACGCTTTGAAAAACAAGTCCGCGCGCTGCATTCCGGCCAGGAGCTGCCGGCCGAGGATACCGCACAACCGCCCCTGGCGACGCCGGCCGAGCCGGTTGAAGCAAGGCCCCCGGCCAGGCCGGTCGAAACACCGGCAGCGGAACCCGAGCAGCCGGTACCCGCGACGCCTGCGACCACAGAGCCGGCCGCGCCCGCTGCAGGCAGGGATATCCGGGTGCACCGCAAACCGCCGGCTGCTCCAAAAACACCGCCGGTGCCCCGGCGCGAGGTCCGCGATATACCCGACCGTCCGGCCGCAGCCGCCCAGGACGCCGGCCCGGGCGCACAAATTCGCGTCGCCGCCGACCTCATGGACAAGCTGGTCAATTATGCCGGCGAGGTCAGCATTTACCGTGCCCGCCTGGAACAGCAAATCGGTTCCGTGCGCGGCACGCTGAAAGACGTCAACGCCACAGTCATGCGTCTCAAGGAACAGCTGCGCAAGCTCGACATGGAAAGCGAGGCGCAGATAATGTCGCGCTACCAGAGCGAACCGTCCCGGGATTCAAACGAATTCGATCCACTGGAACTGGACCGTTTTTCCAACATGCAGCAACTCTCCCGGGGCCTTGCGGAATCCGCCTCGGACCTGCTGAGCCTGCACGAAATGCTGGATGAGTCCGTGCGCACCGCCGAAAACCTGCTGACGCAGCAGTCACGCGTCAGCTCGGATCTGCAAGCCGGCCTGATGCAGACCCGCATGACGCCGTTCGGCAGCGCCGCACCCCGACTGCGCCGCATCGTGCGCACCGCCGCCGCGGAGACCGGCAAGAAAGCGCGACTGCAGCTCAAAATGGTCGGCAGCAGCGATCAACTCGACCGCAACGTACTGGAACGGATCACCGCGCCGCTGGAACACATGCTGCGCAACGCGATTGCGCATGGCATCGAGACGCCCAAAGAGCGCAAAAAACAGGGCAAGCCCGAAGAGGGCAGTATCACGGTAACCGTCGAGGCCGAAGCCACCGAGTTCGTGATCCGCGTGCAGGATGACGGCGCCGGGGTCAACCTCGAAGCAGTGCGCAAGCGCGCGATCGAGCGCGGCCTGATGAGCGAGGACGAAGCGCTCGAGCCGCAGCAGTTGGTCCAGTTCATTCGTCACAGCGGTTTCTCCACCGCAGACCAGGTCACCGGGCTGGCCGGGCGGGGCGTTGGAATGGACGTCGTCGACGCCGAGATCAAGCAGATCGGCGGCTCACTGGATATCTCGAGCGAACCCGGCGTGGGCACGCTGTTCTCCATTCACATCCCCTTCAGCCTGGCCGTCATGCAGGCCATCGGCGTTTCGGTCGGCGGACGCCTGTTCCAGGTGCCGCTGAACAGCGTGGCCGGCGTGGCGCGCCTGTCTCCTGCAGAATACTCGGAACTGCTCAGGAGCGATGATCCCGGCTACGAATTCGCCGGAGAAGACTACCCCATCCTGGAACTCGAACCCCTGCTGGGTGAAGACATCGAACCCCTGGACAGCGACAATATTTCCCTGTTGATGATCTCGGCCGGCGATTACCGGGCCGCTTTCCGCGTCAACGATCTCAAGAGTCACCAGGAAGTCGTCATCAAGCCCGTCGGGCCGCAGGTCAGCTCGATTCCCGGCATCCTTGGCGGCACGATCGCACCGGACGGCCAGGTCATGCTGATCCTGGATATGGGTCCGCTGATCCGGCGCGGCCTGGAAATCGCGGCGCAGCCGTCAGCGGAAGTGCTGGAGCCCGCGAAAAAAGAAAGTCGTCAGCCGCTGATCATGGTAGTCGACGATTCGATCACGATGCGCAAAGTCACCCGTCGCGTGCTCGAGAACCACGCACTCGAGGTCGCGCTGGCGGAGGACGGCGTCGATGCCGTGGAGAAAATGCGCGACGTCGTGCCGGACCTGGTTCTGCTGGACATCGAGATGCCGCGCATGGACGGTTACGAATTGCTCACGCACATTCGCGCCGACGCCCGTCTGCGGCACGTACCGGTCGTGATGATCACTTCGCGCGCCGGGCAGAAACACCGTAAAAAGGCGCGCGAAGCGGGCGCGAACGACTACCTGACGAAACCGTACCAGGAAGTCGACCTGGTCGAGAAAGTCAGCGAACTGCTGGATCTTCCACTGGTGCCGGGAAGGCAGGACTGATATGAGCCGAAGTGCCTATGCGGGCCGCAAGGCCCCGAAGAAAAAAATCATGCGCCGCGCGGGCATTCCGCCTGAACTGCACTGCATGCTCGTTCCCGCCGGCGAGGTATCGCTGCTGCTTCCGACCGCGCTGGTGGCGGAGGTCATCGACTACCAGCCGACCACCGCGATTGAAGAGACACCGGCGTGGCTGCTGGGCGAAATCGAGTGGGACGACCGCCGGGTGCCGGTCTTCTGTTTTACCGCGCTGATCAACGGCAGTGAGCCCGGCGAGGCCGGTTCCCGCGCCAAGATCATGGTGCTGAAGTCGCTTTCCGGCTCGACCCGCGTTCCGTATTTCGGACTGCTGATGGACGGCCTGCCGAGCCCGGTGCAGGTCAACGATTCCGACCTTGAAGAACTCGGCGACGAGAAGGTCTCACTGGGCGTTTTCAGCCGCGTGCGCTTCCAGGAACAGGAAGCGATCATTCCGGACATGGACCGGCTCGCCCACCTGGTGACGCACGCCACCTACGGCGCGCTGCCCATCACGCAGCTGGGCGAATAGGCCGCCGCGCGAAGCCGCCGAAACCGGCGCTTCAGCGAAAATCGCCGAACAGCGTTTGCAGCGCAGCGATGGCTGCAGGCGCGGCCGTTTCGGTCCGAAGCACCCGCGGACCGAGCGAAACCGGCCTGACGCCGTGCTGCTCAAGCAGCCTCACCTCGCTCTCGCTGAACCCGCCCTCCGGACCGACGGCCAGTTCGATGTCGCTGGCGGGAGCAAGCGACGCCAGCGAAAATCCGGCCCGGGGCGCAAGCACCAGCCGAACCGCCTCGCCGGGTTCCCGCGCCCAGTCCGCAAGCGCTTTTGCAGTGAAGACCTCCGGCACCCTCGCGCGGCCGCTCTGCTCGCAGGCGGCAGTGACCACGCCGCGCCAGTGCTCGAGACGGCGGGCCAGTTTTTCACCTTTCAACCGTACTTCGACCCGGTCGCTCCAAACCGGCTGGAAAGCTGCAGCACCCAGTTCGGTGCATTTCTGCAGCGT
>JASFSI010000277.1:0-3407 GCA_050114495.1 Lysobacterales bacterium
GCGAAACGCTTCTGAAAAGGGGTTTTGGCAGACTAGCAGTGTCCCGCAAAAAGCACAATGACTGCCCCCGCTGCCGGCAGCAGGGGCGGTCGTTCTGATCAGATCAAACCGAGCACCCGCTCCTCGATCGGGTCACCGTCGATCTGCCTGAAGCGGTAGGTCACCCGCGCCATCGGCACGTCGATTTTAAGCATGCGGTCGAGTCGCGCCGGGCTGGCATCCACGACACAGGCGATCTGTTCGGCAGCGGCACAGGCGTTGATGGTCTCGGCCAGTGACTTGCGCTGCTCTTCCGAGTAACCCATCGCGGGAAGGATGCGCTGCATGTGCGGGTACGCCTCGTAGGTATCGGCGATGGTGCCGACCGCGTACGGCCGCGGTTCGACCGGGGTCGCGCCCTGGCGTTCCGCCGCGACGATACCGGCGCCAAACGCCATGCCGCCGTGGGTTACGGTCGGGCCGTCCTCGATCACCAGCACTTTACGGCCTTCGATCAGCTCCGGCCGGTCGATGGCGACTTCGAGGTCTGCGGTCACGATGAGGGCGTCCGGATTGAGCGCCTTTGCGCGCTCGCGAATCCCTTCAACGGCGCCCGGGGCGGCCGAGTTCGCCTTGCCGATGACGAGTATGTCGGCGCGACGGAAATTCACCTCGCCCGGAAAATAGTCGATCTCGTGACCGGCCCTGAGCGCATCGACGACCACGATATCCAGGTCGGGCCTGATAAAGGAAAAATCGTTGTTGCCGCCGTCCCACATGACGATATCGGCTTCGCGGGAGGACTCGTCCAGGATGCCCTGGTAGTCCACGCCGGCGTATATCGGAATACCCATGTCGACGTAAGGCGCGTACTCTTCGCGCTCTTCGATCGTGCACTCGTGCCGGTCGAGGTCTTCGGGAGTGGCAAAGCGCTGCACGGCCTGCATTGCCAGGTTGCCGTAAGGCATCGGATGACGAATCACGGCGGCTTTTTTTCCCTGGTCGGTCAGGTAGCGTGCCAGGAATTGCGTCAGGGGGCTCTTGCCGGCGCCGGTGCGGGTGGCGGTAATGCTGACCACCGGCTTGTCCGAGACCAGCTGGGTATGATCAGGACCCGCAATGATGAAACTCGCGCCCGCCGCCTGCACCATGCTCGACTTGTGCATCAGGTCGGCATGCGAGATATCGCTGTAAGCGAAAAAGACGAAATCGATGTGCATTTCGTCGATCAAGCGGGGCAGTTCCGCCTCGTCGTAAATCGGAATGTCATCCTCGTAGCCCGGTCCGGCCAGCGCTTGCGGGAACTTGCGCTCCGTGATGAACGGGATCTGCGTCGCGGTGAACGCCTTGACGCGAAAATGCTCGTTGCCGCGAAGGAAGGAAAGAAAAACGTGGAAGTCTCGCCCTGCGGCGCCCATGACGATGCAATCGTATTGTTTTTTCATGACGTGTAATCCATCACTGCGGGAGGACGCAGGCATGGTAGCCCGTGGCAGCGATCGAGGCCTTGATCTACTGCAGGTCTTTCGCTGGCTGGAAAAATCGCGCCGTTTCAGCCGTGATGCCGCTTCTCGCTGTTCCGGGGCATGCGACGCCTGAATGGCGGCACGAAAGGCGTCAGGCGAACGTGCGCGCCAGTGAGCTTACCCTGGTCATCGGATAGGCCGCCTCGCGGCTCATCCACGGTTCCGCTGGTGTAACTAATTGCGCGTCAACAGCGCCTTCCAACCGAATGGCGTGTTTTTGTAGACCGTGGTGAACCAGCTGTTCAAGGCGGAACCGTCACTGAACGTCAGGTGGATCTGCCCGTAGGCCAGCGCGTGCCCGTCACCCAGTTCCTGCACGGTCAGGTCGGAGTAGGAAAGCTCACCGCGATCGCCGCCGTCATCGACCAGCGTTTTGATGTTCTGCAGGTGCTGCTCCCGCGTCACGGCGCCGGTATCGTTCAGCAGGACGAAATCCTTGTGATAATAGCCCTGCATGGCATCGAGGTCGTTTTCGTTCCACACCTCGGCGAAGTAATCGAGCGCCGTGCGAATGTCCTGCCCGGTGTCCGCCGCGAGCGGGGGTGAGATCAGTAAAACAAGGATAATCAGCAACTTGGGCATGAAATGTTTCTCTTGTTCAAACCAGGTCGAGGGCAAACTGCTTGAGGTCTTTGAGCTTGACGACCTTGAGTGCGGCGGCGTGGGTCGCCTGCAGCACGACACGGGGTGCCTTACCGGCCTCGAACGCTTCCTGCCAGCGTGCGGCGCACAGGCACCACTGGTCTCCGGGTTTCAAACCGGGAAAGCCGAACTCGGGCATCGGCGTACTGAGGTCGTTGCCGCGCGCCTTTGAAAACTCGAGAAAATCGGCCGTCACGCGGCAGCAAACCACGTGACGACCCAGGTCTTCGGGCGAGGTATTGCAGCAGCCGTCGCGAAAGAAACCGGTCATCGGCTCTTCCGAGCAGGGCTGCAGCGGCTCGCCTAACACATTGAGTTTTGCTTCCATCAACCGTAATTGGCCTCGACGAAATCCCAGTTCACGATACTCCAGATTTCTTCGAGGTACTTGGGACGCGCATTGCGGTAATCGACGTAGTAGGCGTGTTCCCAGACGTCGATGGTCAGCAGCGGCGTCTTGCCGTCGGTCATCGGGTTGGCGGCGTTCGAGGTATTGACGATCTCGACCGAACCGTCGGCGTTCCTGACCAGCCAGGTCCAGCCGGAGCCGAAGTTGCCGATACCGGACTTGATGAATTCCGCCTTGAAGGCTTCGAAGGAACCAAATGCCGCGTTGATCGCGTCGGCGAGCGCGCCCGTCGGCTCGCCGCCGCCGGCCGGGCTCAGTCCGTTCCAGTAGAACGTGTGATTCCATACCTGCGCGCCGTTGTTGAAGATGCCGCCACTGGCTTTCATGATGATTTCTTCCAGCGAAGCGTTTTCGAATTCCGTGCCGGGCACCAGGTTGTTGAGGTTGGTCACGTAAGCCTGGTGGTGCTTGCCGTAATGGTATTCAATGGTTTCCGGGGAAATGACGGGTGCCAGCGCGTCGGGGGCGTAGGGCAGTTCGGGCAATGCATGTGCCATGTCGATACTCCTTGAATGCCTGTGTGTCTGAAAAAAGAATCTTCCTCTAATTATTGCGCTAATACCGGCCGATTCAAGGGGCAGTGTCCGATTCGATGCTGCGCGCAGCGAGAAGAAAATGAACGACACAGGCCAGCTTGGCCGTGACGGCCGTAAAGATGATGGCGAAACGCAGCGCATCCGCATCGCCCATATCCGGGCGCAGCAGGTCAGACAAGCCGCCCACAAGCAATGGCCCGATGCCCAGGCCGATCAGGTTGATCAGGAAAAACAGCACCGCGGACGCCACCGCACGCTGCCGCAGCCCCACCATCGAGTGGGCGACCGCCAGCGAAGCGCCGAGCCAGGTCGCCC
>JASFSI010000278.1:0-3399 GCA_050114495.1 Lysobacterales bacterium
CTCGTCGATTTTGCCGTCAGGGGAATGGATTTCCCTGACACGGGACTCGCGGCGCGACGGCAGGGCAGCCACCTCGTCGCCGACACGGACCACGCCCGAGGCGATGGTGCCGCTGAAGCCGCGGAACGTGGAATCCGGCCGCAGCACGTACTGCACCGGCATGCGCATGTCGATCAGGTTGCGGTCGGTGGAGATGTTCAGCGACTCGATGTGGTGCAGAAAGGTCGGTCCGTCGTACCAGGTGAGGTCCTCGCTCTTCTCGACCACGTTGTCGCCCAGCAGCGCGGACATCGGGATGAAGTGGATGTCGGAGAAACCCAGGCGCGCCACGAAGTTGTTGTAGTCGCGCGTGATCTCGTCGTAGGTCTTCTGCGACCAGCCCACCAGGTCCATCTTGTTGACCGCCACGACCACGTGCTTGATGCCCAGCAGGGAGCAGATGAAGCTGTGCCTTTTCGTCTGCGGAATCACGCCCTTGCGCGCATCGATCAGGATCACGGCCAGGTTGCAGTTGGAGGCGCCGGTGGCCATGTTGCGCGTGTACTGCTCGTGCCCCGGGCAGTCGGCGATGATGAACTTGCGCTTGTCGGTCGAGAAATAGCGGTAGGCGACGTCGATGGTGATGCCCTGCTCGCGCTCGGCCTTGAGACCGTCGGTCAGCAGCGCCGGGTCGAAGCCGTCGTCGGTGGTGCCGAAGATCTTCGAGTCCTTCGCCACCTTGTCGAGCTGGTCTTCGTAGATCATGTGGCTGTCATAGAGCAGCCGGCCGATCAGCGTCGACTTGCCGTCGTCCACCGACCCGCAGGTCAGGAACCGCAGCAGGTCCTTTTCCTCGTGCCGCTTGAGATACTCGGTGATGTCCGAGCGGATCAGCCCTTCTTCCTGTACCCGGTAGCCTGCGTCACCCATCAGAAATACCCATCCTTTTTCTTGTCTTCCATCGAAGAGCCGTCGTCGTCGATCACGCGGCCCTGGCGCTCGGAGGTCGTGGTCAGCAGCATTTCCTGCACGATTTCCTCGACCGTCTCGGCGTTTGACTCCACCGCGCCGGTCAGCGGGTAGCAGCCCAGGGTGCGGAAACGCACTTTGCGGAACTCCGGCTTCTCGCCCTCTTCCAGCGGCAGGCGCTCGTCGTCGACCATGATCAGCACGCCGTCGCGCATCACGACCGGGCGTTCCTTGGCGAAATACAGCGGGACCATCGGGATTTCCTCGCGCAGCAGGTACAGCCAGATGTCCAGCTCGGTCCAGTTCGACAGCGGAAAGACGCGGATCGACTCGCCCTTGTTGACGCGCGCGTTGTAGAGGTTCCACAGTTCGGGCCGCTGGTTTTTCGGATCCCACTGGTGAAACTCGTTGCGGAAGGAATAGACCCGCTCCTTGGCGCGGCTTTTTTCCTCGTCGCGGCGCGCGCCGCCGAAAGCGGCGTCGAAACCGTAATGGTCCAGGGCCTGCTTCAGGGCGTCCGTCTTCATGATCTGGGTGTGTTTTTCAGAGCCATGGGTCATCGGGCTGACCCGGTCCTTGCCGTCGGGATTGGTCCACACCTTGATGTCGACCTTGTAGTGCTCGGCCATGCGCGAGCGGAAACGGTACATCTCCTGGAACTTCCACTGCGTGTCGACGTGCAGCAGCGGAAACGGAATCCGGCCCGGCGCAAAGGCCTTGTGCGCCAGGTGCAGCATCACGGACGAATCCTTGCCGATGGAATACAGCATCACCGGGTTGGCGAATTCGGCCGCGACCTCGCGGATGATATGGATGCTCTCGGCTTCGAGTTGCCGAAGGTGAGACAGGTTGTAACCGTTCATGAACCGACCCGTGGCTAATCAGCGGCCAATTTTAACGGAAAACAGGACAGGGGGTCAGGGTAAAGGGGCCGAAGAGGCTCGGGCACCGGGCCAACTGGCCCGCTGCCCTGAATCCCGGTTGCGCTGGCAGGCCACACCCTTGAAACCCGGGAAGCCCGTTACCACCCTCTTTTGAACGGCAAGCGGCGCAGTGCGGCGCAACAACCTGGAGCGCGAAATGGAAATACTGAACCTGGTCCTGTTTGAAAACCCGCTTTCCCAGTGGCTGATCGCCATGGGCGCCGGCCTGGCTGCGGTCGCCGTGCTGCGCAGTGTGCAGGCCATCGTCGGCAGCCGCGTCGCGCGGCTGGCGGAGCGCACCGCCACGCGCTGGGACGATCACCTGGTCAGCGTGATCGCATCCACCCGCCTGCTGTTCTGGCTCATCGTCGGCACCGGTTTCGGCGCGCATTTCCTGGACCTCCCGGAATCGGCCGAAAAACTGGTCCGGGTCGTTTTCATGATCACGCTGCTGGTCCAGGCCGGGCTGTGGGCCGGCGCGCTGATCAACTCGGCGCTGAAGGACTACCAGCAGCGCAGGCGTGAAGAAAATCCGCAGGATGTCACCACCCTGGGACTGATCGGCCTGGCGGGCCGTGTCGCGGTATGGTCGATCGTGGTCCTGCTGGTCCTGGACAACCTCGGGGTCGACATCACGGCGCTGGTCGCCGGCCTGGGTATCGGCGGCGTGGCGGTCGCGCTGGCGGTGCAGAACATCCTCGGCGACCTGTTCGCCTCGCTGTCGATCGTGCTCGACAAGCCGTTCGTCGTGGGCGACTTCCTGATGGTCGGCGAGCATCTCGGCAGCGTCGAGAAAATCGGACTGAAGACCACGCGCCTGCGCAGCCTGTCGGGCGAGCAGCTGATCTTCTCGAATACCGACCTGCTCGGCAGCCGCGTGCGCAACTTCGGCCGCATGGCCGAGCGCCGGGTGGTATTCAACCTCGGGGTCACTTACCAGACGCCGCGCGACAAGCTGCGGCTGATACCGCAGATCATTCGAGACGCGATCGAAGCGCAGGAAAACACCCGCTTCGACCGCTCACACTTCGGCCGCTACGGCGATTTTTCGCTGAATTTCGAAAGCGTGTACTACGTGCTGAGCAGCGACTACAACCAGTACATGGACATCCAGCAGGAAATCTACCTGGCAATCCACGAACGCTTCGAGGCCGAGGGCATCGAGTTCGCCTACCCGACGCAGACGCTGTTCCTGGAGCGCGCGGGCGGCGAGGCAACCGCGAACACCGCCGGCTGAGCGCCCGGGCGTAAGACTCAGCGCGGGCCCGTCATGTCCGCGGGCCGGACGATGCGGTCGAATTGCTCGCCGTCCAGGTAGCCCAGCGCAACGGCCGCTTCGCGCAGCGTCGTACCCTCGGCGAAGGCTTTCTTGGCGATCTCGGCGGCGCGATCGTATCCGACGTGCGGGTTGAGTGCGGTCACCAGCATCAGCGAGTTGCGCAGGTGCTTCTCGATCACCTCGCGATGGGCCTCGATACCGGCCGCGCAGTGCTCGTTGAAACTCTCGCAGGCGTCACCCAGCAGGCGT